>NZ_JALBGZ010000499.1:0-4833 GCF_023006515.1 Bradyrhizobium sp. PRIMUS42 | reverse complement strand
CGTCAGCCCGCGTCGGCGACGCCCTCGAAGGCGCCGTCGCCCTGAAGCAGGAAGTCCAGCACGACCTCTCGCCGACGGAGAAGCTGGAAGCGTTGCAGTGGAGCAAGGCCGGCAGCGCAGCGACCGCCGTCCCCAGCAAGGCCGAACGCCGCGCCGAAGCCAAGGCCAAGGGCTACGAAGGCGAGATGTGCTCGGAGTGCGGTAACTTCACGCTGGTGCGGAATGGCACCTGTATGAAATGTGATACGTGCGGCTCGACCACCGGGTGTTCGTGAGGCCGGAGCCGAACGAACGACGACGTCACCCGCATCTTAGCGGGCATCCAAAAGGGCGGCCAAAGGGCCGCCCTTTTTCCATTTATGGCTTTTCCAAAGTCAGCCATTATGACAACCTTAGAGGGTATCACATAGCACCCAGACCCATTGCTAGTTTCAAGACTTATTAGGAGAGTTGGATCGTGACCAGCCAACCCGACGCCTTCCTAAGTTATACGCGGCTCGATGATGAGTTCTTTGGTGGCGCAATTACCTCCCTGCGGAAACTCATCGAACTCGGTGTTCAGGTGATTGCCGGGCAGAAGAACTTCAAAATCTATCAAGATGTCGACGGCCTGGAGTTCGGTGAGCAATGGCAGAAAGGCCTCGATCAGGCCGTTGCAAGCGCAAGATTTCTTGTCCCAGTCGTCACTCCACTTTTCTTTCAGAGCGAAGCCTGCCGTGATGAATTGAAGAAGTTCATCACTCACGAGAGCGAACACGGACGCGACGACTTGATACTGCCGATCTATTTCGTCACGGTACCAGCTCTCGAGAAACAGGAATTGCTCCGCGACGACCCACTTGCAGGAGTTATTGCGTCGCGCCAACGCTATGATTGGCGCTCTAAAGCTGACTTGCCAATCAATGACCCGCAAGTAAAGGCCGCGGTCAGGCAGCTATCGGAGAAGATCGGCGTTGCTCTTGCTCGCGTTCAGGGAGATTCGGGAGCCAAGGCTCGACCGGGTGCTCCCCGGGCAATAGTTACCGAAAGGCATCAGGTGGCGGCATTTTCTCAAGCATCGGACGTCATTCGCAGCGAGGAGCCGCAGAAAAAGTCAACGAAACTCAAAAGGATTCTCTGGGTCGACGATAGACCAGACAACAATGTCTACGAGCGTCGCGCGATGGAGGCATACAACGTTGAGTTCGAGTTAGCAGAGTCGACCGGTGAAGCTCTGGCTAAGCTAAGGAAGACTCAATTCGACGCCATCATAAGTGATATGGGTAGACCGCCGGACGCTCAAGCCGGCTACACGCTTCTTAATTCCTTGCGAAGCAGTGGCAACCTCACGCCATTCTTTATCTACGCTGGCTCAAATAGTCTTGAGCATCAGCGTCTTGCCTTGAGTAAAGGAGCACAAGGTTCGACAAATAGAGCGAACATATTGATCAATGAAGTTCTAAACTCGCTGAACGAGTAGTAGTCGCAGCCCCCGGAAGGCCTTGCTCGCGCGAAAGCCATGGTGAACGGCGTCAATTAAATGCAATGCCGCCGTAGTCGAGCATACTTTAGTCTTTCCGCGCACGGCAATGATTGGTAGCCTCTCAACCCATACTTGCATGAACTGGTTTGGGGCGCAGAGGTGATGACACGTGAATGGGGTTGGCCCGCGGGGGCCACGCGGTTGACCAATTAGTTTCCCAAATCGTTTTTTGCATTGAGCACGCTTCTGTTGCTGCAGGCCTACGCCGCAGGGACCTCCGCCCTCCATGCTCAAAACCAGAAATTGGACGCGCGGCAGGGCCACATCTACTTCATCCGGCACCCCAGCGTTTTGAGCCGGCTCGGCAAACCGGATATCAGGGTCGATGGCAAAGTGGTGGGCGAGTTCGCTGTTGCCACATACATCCTCGTGGATCGGCCGGCGGGGCCACACACGATCACCGTCGTTGGGGCGATGGATTCAGTGGGATGCGAGGGCGAGATTCGCGTGCAGCCCGGCATGTCCTACTATTTCGAAATGGGGCCGATCGTGAATACCAACATGGACGCGTTTAATATCGCGTCGATGGGCGTAACCGGACGGCCTGTCCCCTGCCGCAACAGGCATAACACGCCCTACATGTTCTACTCGCTCGATGCGACTGCTGGAGCTGCCGCGGTTTATAAAGGCCCGGAATTAACCCGACGGATGAATTACGGACCATTGCACTAAATTCACTCGATCCGTCCTGCCGATCTGCGGCTTCGCCTCGCGTTTGGTGAACGGCGTCAATCAAGTGCACGGCCACCGTCATCGGGATCTGTTCCGGCTCCGTTGCTCATCAACACCCTGGCGCCGAAATTGCCTTTGCGGCCGAGCCCTTCCCTTCTAAACTCCGACCACCGCCGGCATGAGTTCCAACGGCCCCGGTAGAAGCGGAGTCGAGTTATGCCCAAACCGGAAAGCTTCCCGATCGAGAAGATCTTCGTTCCCACGAAGCAAAAGAAGGCGATCAAGCCCGAGATCGTCGCGGAGATCGCGGAAAGCATGCTGGAGATCGGACAACAGGAACCCATTTCCATCAGGCTCGATGGAGACCGCCTCGTTCTGGTCGAGGGACTGCATCGGCTCGAGGCCTGCAAGGCGCTCGGCGAGACGACCATTCTTGGCGTCCTGGTCCCGGCCGAGATGGCTCAACACAAGCCGCTGCTCGCCGAGCGACCCGAAGTCGAGGCCGAGCGCATCAAGATGGCGCGATTGAAGCAGTTGCGCCTGGAGAAGGAAGCCGCGGAGGCATCGACGGCGGCCCCGAGAGGCAACGCGACGCAAGCGCCGCGCGCAGGTTCTACGAAAGGCCTGCGCGACAATCCGAAGGCATCACCCGTCCGGATGGTGAAAGCGAAACCGAAATCATTGTCGGACTGGATCACGCAGCAGAAGGGCACCGGCAGCCGCTATTGAGGGCCGGCTCGTTGCCAAAGAAGCAGCTTGTGGGACGGGTAGAGCTCTTGCGCGAAAGCCATCACTCCGCACCGGCAATTGATGGTGTTCGCTACGCCCGACATCATCCTACAGGATGATATTGATTGGCGTCATTGAATCACCCAACCTCGTACAATGAAATACTTCCTGCTGTTCGGCGGCGCCCTGGTGATCTGCGTGCTCACATTCGCAGGCGTGCTTTACTGGAAATACGCCAAGCTCATTCCCGAGCCTTCGAGCGAGGTGGTGCAGTTCACGCCCGAGAAGCGAGCCGTTCTGGAGCGGCTGAAAAAGGAAAATAAATTTCAGCCTCACCATTTTCCGCCTCTCGGCTATACCGGCGCCGAAACGCCCGAAGATCTCGCGCGAGCAACAGAGGCCGTCAACGGCGTGATCGATGCGGTTCTCGCGCAACCTAACGGTCCCGTTCACGCGCGCACTGTCTCCAATCCCATCGGAAAAGCGATGAGTCTGGTCTCTCGCTTGGCAACCGAGGATCGCGACCGGACCAGCGGTTACCTTCTAGAAGTCTGGTATATCCTCGGTCTCAAGGGCGCGACCGGCCAATTCGCCTCCGGCGCCGCCTACTCCAAAGCTCCGGGCCACAGCGAACCGCTTCCTCCAGGCTGGACGACGGCGGACCAACCGCGTCCGATCAATCCCTAGCGCGTGAGGTGGATGAGCGAAGCTCAATCCACCTTCCTTATTTCGTCGGATGCGCAGTGGTGGGCTACGCTTGCGGCTAACCCACCCTGCGAAGTCGCCGAAATTTGCTGCTTCCAGCGACTTCCGCGAAAGCGACCTGATCGTCTCACGCCGCTTTCGCCTGCTCCGGCGATGCCGTCTCCATCGCGCGCATGTAGAGATCGAGCAGGCTTTCGCGCTCGTCGCGCTCGTTCTTGTCTTCCTTGCGCAGCTTGATGATTTCCTTGAGGATCTTCACGTCAAAGCCGTCGCCCTTGGCTTCCGCGAAGACTTCCTTCTTCTGCTCGCTCAACTCCTGCATTTCGCTGTCGAGGTTCTCGATCCGCTCGACGAAGGAACGGATCTTGCCGCCGGGAATGGTGATGTCGGACATGGTACCTCTTTGCTGACTGAGGTCGCGAAAATGACCGCAAAGAAATGACCAATGTGTTAACCTCAGCCTCCTGCGCATTGCCTTGTGGAAAAGCCGAGGGAGCCGTTCCATGGCCGAGCTTCGCTTCGATGACGGTGCCGCCTATGAGCAGATGATGGGCGTCTGGAGCCGATCGGTCGGCGAGATCTTTCTCGACTGGCTGAAGCCGGCACAGGGGCTGCGCTGGATCGATGTCGGCTGCGGCAGCGGCGCCTTCACCGAGCTCATCGTTGCGCGCTGCGCCGCCCTCGACGTGCAGGGCATCGATCCCTCGGAGGGACAGCTCGCCTTTGCCCGCGCGCGTCCCGGTGCGCGCGGCGCCGTGTTTCAAACAGGCGATGCCATGGCGCTCCCATTTTCAGCGGCAAGTTTCGATGTCGCCGTAATGGCATTGGTTCTCGTGTTCGTGCCGAATGCAGCGAAAAGTGTCGCGGAATTGGCGCGGGTCGTTCGTCCCGGCGGCCTCGTCGCGACCTACATGTGGGACATGCTGGGCGGCGGATTTCCGCTCGATCCGATCCTCAACGAGATGCGCGCGATGGGACTGACGCCGACGCGTCCGCCGCATATGGAAGTGTCCACCCTTGCGGCTCTCGAGGATTTCTGGAGCGCGGCCGGACTGCTAGAGATCGAGACCCGCCAGATCACGGTGCAGCGGACGTTTGCCGATTTCGACGATTTCTGGAACGTGGAGACCAAGGCCCCCTCCACCGCGCCGG
Source organism: Bradyrhizobium sp. PRIMUS42 (assembly GCF_023006515.1). Classification (NCBI taxonomy): domain Bacteria; kingdom Pseudomonadati; phylum Pseudomonadota; class Alphaproteobacteria; order Hyphomicrobiales; family Nitrobacteraceae; genus Bradyrhizobium; species Bradyrhizobium sp. PRIMUS42. The sequence continues at coordinate 53 of NZ_JALBGZ010000499.1, read as the reverse complement.
TGATCGCGGCGATGCCGGCGGCCGATGTCGCCGAGCTCACGCGGCGCGTGAGG
>NZ_JALBGZ010000498.1:0-4841 GCF_023006515.1 Bradyrhizobium sp. PRIMUS42 | reverse complement strand
ATCTCGCAGCCGAGGCCGATGGCGAAGCGCGGTTGCGGCAGCGGGTGCGGCGCGACGGGGCGGCGCACCATCTGCGCGATCGAGAAATAACGCGTGCCGTCGGACAGCTCGATCACCTGCTTGAGCAGGCGATCCGGCGTGTCGAAGGTCGAGTGCACGTTCCACAGCGGACAGGTGCCGCCGAACTTCGAGAACGGGAAGGTGCCGGAGGAGAAGCGCTTGGAGACGTTGCCGGCATTGTCGACGCGCAAGAGGAAGAACGGAATGCCGCGCGCGTTCGGCCGCTGCAGGGTGGTGAGGCGGTGGCAGACCTGCTCGAAGCCGGAATTGAAGCGCTGCGCCAGCACGTGGATGTCGTAATTCAGGGCTTCGGCCGCGGCCAGGAACGCCGGGTAGGGCATCATCACGGCAGCAGCGAAATAGTTGCCGAGCGTGATGCGGAACAGACGGCGCGGAGCATCGTCGAGCGGGCCGGCGCGGCCGATGATGGTTTCCAGGGCTTGCGCGCATTCACCCAAGCCAAGCTGGAAGGCAAGCTGGAAGGCGCGGCCGGGCGGATCGACCAGCTCGGAGATCAGCAGCTGGCGGCGATGACGATCGAACCGCCGGAGCGTCTCACGCATCACGTCGACAGGCATGACGCGGGTCTGGATCGAATGCTTTTCGCGCAGCCGCGCCGCGAGCGCTGCATAGAGCCCCTCGGCCGGGACGTTCAACTCGTCGCGAAGAGTCTCCGCGGCCTGCTCGAGCTCCGGAAAATAGTTGCGGTTGGCCTCGATCAGCTCGCGCACGCGCTCGACCGGATTGGCCTCATAGCGGGTGCCGACGTCGCGGTCGGCCATCTGGGCGGCGGCGAGCGTCTCGCCCTGCCGGGCCTCGGTATAGGCGGCGTAGAGCCGCTGCAGCGCATGGGTGACGCCGGGGCAGAGCTCGGCGAGGTCGCGCAGCTCCTGCTTGGGAACGTCGATCTGGCGGAACAGCGGATCGGAGAAGATCTCGTTGAGCTCGGCAAAGAAGCGGTCCTCGTCGGCGGTGGCGAGGTCGCGCAAATCGAGGTCGTAGGTCTCGGCCAGCCGCAGCAGGATCTGCGCCGTCACCGGACGCTGGTTGCGCTCGATCAGGTTGACGTAGCTCGGCGAGATCCCGAGCCCCTCGGCGATCTGGGTCTGTGACAGCCCCAATTGCTGCCGGATCCGCCGGAACCGGGGGCCGACGAAGAGTTTCTTGCCGGTATTGGCGGGCATTTCTCAGGGTCTCCGTGCACATCAAAGGACAGTTTTGCTGACCTATAATTTTTACAAACTTTACAAAATAACATCTAGTACATGTTCTGATGTTACATGACATCACCAATAAGAAACAAGACGTCTATACGAAGTTTCTGTTTTGGCGTTTAGCTCCTGACACGCATCTCGCAATGCACTGTCAAGAATGTCGATGGCTAGCCATCGTCAGCAAGAGGATCAGGCACATGAACTACCAGCCGCGCGGCATCAGCACCTTCCAGGGCCCGGGTTCGTATCAGGACGAGGTCAAGGCGGCCCAGGCGCTGCTCGAGACCCAGCCAACTTGGAACGGCGTGTCGGCCGAGGCCGTCGCGCGCATGCGCCTCCAGAACCGCTTCAAGACCGGTCTCGACGTCGCCCGCTACACCGCGGCGCTGATGCGGGCCGACATGGCCGCCTATGACAACGACCCGACCAAGTACACCCAGTCGCTGGGCTGCTGGCACGGCTTCATCGCCCAGCAGAAGCTGATCTCGGTCAAGAAGCACTTCGGCGGCAAGACCGATCGCACCTATCTGTACCTCTCGGGCTGGATGATCGCGGCGCTGCGCTCCGATTTCGGCCCGTTGCCCGACCAGTCGATGCACGAGAAGACCTCGGTGCCGGCGCTGATCGAGGAACTCTACACCTTCCTGCGTCAGGCGGACTCGCGTGAACTCAACGACATCTTCCGTCTCCTCGACAAGGCGCGCAAGGAAGGCGACAAGACCCGTGAGAAGGAGCTGATCGCGAAGATCGACAACTTCCAGACCCACGTCGTGCCCGTCATCGCCGACATCGACGCCGGCTTCGGCAACGCCGAGGCAACCTATCTGCTTGCCAAGAAGATGATCGAAGCTGGCGCCTGCGCGCTCCAGATCGAGAACCAGGTCTCCGACGAGAAGCAGTGCGGTCACCAGGACGGCAAGGTCACCGTGCCGCACGAGGTGTTCATCGCGAAGATCCGCGCCTGCCGCCACGCCTTCCTCGAGCTCGGCGTCGAAGACGGCGTTATCGTGACCCGCACCGACTCGCTCGGCGCCGGCCTGACGCAGCAGATCGCCGTCAGCCACAAGCCCGGTGATATCGGCGACCAGTACAACAGCTTCCTCGATTGCGAGGAAGTGACGGCGGAGAACGCCCGCAATGGCGACGTCATCATCAACCGCAACGGCAAGATGATGCGGCCGAAGCGGCTGCCCTCCAACCTCTACCAGTTCCGTCCTGGTACTGGCGAAGACCGCTGCGTGCTCGACAGCATCACCTCGCTGCAGAACGGCGCCGACCTGCTCTGGATCGAGACCGAGAAGCCGCATATCGAGCAGATCGCCAAGATGGTCGATCGGATCCGCAAGGTCGTCCCGAATGCGAAGCTGGCCTACAACAATTCGCCGTCCTTCAATTGGACGCTGAACTTCCGTTGGCAGGTCTACGACGCGATGAAGGAAGCCGGCAAGGACGTCAGCAAGTACAACCGTGCCGAGCTGATGAAGCCGGAATACGACGATACGCCGCTGGCGCAGGAAGCCGACGAGCGCATCCGCACCTTCCAGGCGGATTCGGCCAAGCGCGCCGGCATCTTCCACCACCTGATCACGTTGCCGACTTATCACACGGCGGCGCTCTCGACCGACAATCTGGCGAAGGAATATTTCGGCGAGCAGGGCATGCTCGGCTACGTCAAGAACGTGCAGCGCGCCGAGATCCGTCAGGGTATCGCCTGCGCCAAGCATCAGAACATGGCCGGCTCCGATATCGGTGACGACCACAAGGAGTACTTCGCGGGCGAGGCTGCCCTGAAGGCGGGCGGCGCCCACAACACGATGAACCAGTTCGGCTAACGCAGCACGCACCGAAACAGGAGACTGACAATGACCAAAGGCAGCAATTTCTGGGTGATCGGCGGCGAGTTCGGTTCGATGAACTTCCACAAGCTGGTGGAAGGCTCGGCCCAGGTGCAGGGTCCGTTCAAGACCCGCAAGGAGGCTGAGGATGCCTGGCGCATGGTCTCGGAAGAGAACCGCCACAAGGCCGGCGTCCGCTTCTCGATCGTGGAAGAGCCGTCGCGCGTCTCGGCCTGACGCCCTGAATTAAGAAGACGTCCAAGGACGGATGGTCCCATCCAGGCTCTGCCTGGGTGGGATCGTCTGTTTTTGGCACAGGTGAAACGGCTGTGGGCGCCGTAAGTATCTGGAATTGTGGGCCTTTGCGGAGGATGTGGTTGCTGATAGGTTAATGGCGGATAGTCGAGGACGAGGCCGACAATGTCAGAGCCCGAAACCAGCGGGACCCATCCCGGCCAGCCGCGCCCGGTGCGGCTGCGCGATGCGCTGCTGCGCGCGCGGATCGAGGCCGCCGATCGGACCGGCGTCGTCGTCGATCTCAGGGACGCCGAGGTGGCGCGACTCGAGATTCTCAACGACGCGCTCGATCCGCTGTTCGCGCAGGTGCCTGATCAGATCGACCTGTTCGACCGCGGCATCAGCCAGGGCGATACGCCGAGACTGTGGATCGACGTTGTCGCGCACATCGTGATGGGGCGCGACAAGCGCATGTACCGCTTCGTCCAGGACACCCGCTTCGGCCGCATCGTGCTCGCCGAATCGCACGACACCGCCGTGATCGTCGAGGCCGTCACCGACTATGTCGCGCGCCGCATGGTCGAGCGCGAGCACGCGATGGTGGTCCCGCCCGAATCGAAGCCCGAGGTCGCGCCGCCGCGACGCTCGCGCTTCTGGCCCTTCGTGTTCGGCTTCCTCCTCGGTGCCGCCGCGCTGTTCGGGGTTGCCGTGGTGGCGGCGTTGCGGAGCTGGTGAATCTCTCTCTCGGACGTCATTCCGGGGCATGAGAAGCATGAACCCGGAATCTCGAGATTCCGGATTCGATGCTGCCGCATCGCTCCGGAATAACGGCATGGGCTCAAACCAGCCTCACATGCTTGATCTGCCCGATCTGAAATCCGGCTCCCAGGCTCCGCACCGTTTGCTCACAGCGCCAGCCGGCATTGTCCTTCTCGATCGTGAACAGATTATACGCCGCCGCCGGGTAGTGCCCGTGCGCGAGCGCGGAGGCCGAGGGCACGCCGAGCGCGGGAATGTTGCCGTTCGGCCCCTCGAACCACATCGTCGAATGAATGTGATCGTGCCCGTGCAGGATCAGCTCGACGCCATGGCGCTTGAGCAGCGCCAGCAGCGCGGCCGAATCTGTCATTCGCTTCTGCCGCGCGCCGGACTTCAGCGGATGATGCACCAGCAGCACGCGGAACACGTCTTCAGTCGCGAGCCGTTCGAGCACTGCTGCGAGCGAGGCGAGCTGATCGCGCCCGAGCGTGCCCGTCGCCATCAGCGGCAGGGTTGGCACCGCCGTCGACAGGCTGATCAACGCGAGCGGCCCGCGCCGGCGCACGGAGGGAAAACCGATGCTGCCGTCGTCGCCCGCAAGATAGGGGCCAAACGTCTCGCCGAAGCGATGCGAGGTGGCGCGAACATAGGCGTCGTGATTGCCGGGGATCGCGGTGACGCGGTCGGGCGGGCCGACGCCGTCGAGCCAGGCGCGGGCAGGAGCGAACTCGGCTTC
>NZ_JALBGZ010000497.1:0-4859 GCF_023006515.1 Bradyrhizobium sp. PRIMUS42 | reverse complement strand
CGCATCGACCTCGGCCGTCGTCTTCGCCCGCAGGCAGATGTGCACGCCGCTCTCCGGCGGCACGCGCGGCATGCCCTCGCGCAAGTTGATCCAGAATTCCGGATAGGCCTTGCCGAAGCCGACCGTCCGCGGCCGTGTGACGAGGCGTGCGAGGCCGAGGGCCGCGAGCGTGGCCTCGTAGAATCTTGCGGCGCGCTCGATATCGCTGACGCCGACGGAGATGTGGTCGATCATGCCCCCTCCCTCAGTCATTCCGGGGCACGCGAAGCGTGAACCCGGAATCTCGAGATTCTCAGGTGCGCAATTGCGCACCATAGTTCGATGCTTCGCATCGCCCCGGAATGACGAACAAGATCCTACGCCGGCGCGCCCGACTTCACGAGCTTGTAGATCACCGAATCCATCAGCGCCTGGAACGAGGCGTCGATGATGTTCGGGGACACCCCGACCGTGGTCCAGCTGTCGCCGTTCTCGTCCTCGCTCTCGATCAGGACGCGCGTGACCGCGCCGGTGCCGCCGTTGAGGATACGCACGCGGTAGTCGATCAGCTTCAGGCCCTCGATGTATTTCTGGTACTTGCCGAGGTCCTTGCGAAGTGCCACGTCGAGCGCGTTGACGGGACCGTTGCCTTCCGCGGCCGAGATCAGGTGCTCGCCGGCAACGTCGACCTTCACCACCGCGAGCGCCACGGTCACACGTTCGCCGAGCGCGTTGTAGCGCTGCTCGACGTTGACGTCGAACTGCTCGACCTCGAAATAATGCGGTACCTTGCCGAGCGTGCGGCGCGCCAGGAGCTCGAACGACGCGTTGGCGGATTCATAGGCGTAGCCTTGCGCCTCGCGCTCCTTCAACTCCTCGACGAGGCGTGTCAGCTTCGGATCGCTCTTCTCGTAAGGGATGCCGGCACGGTCGAGCTCGGCGATGACGTTGGAACGGCCGGCTTGGTCTGAGACCAGCACCTTGCGATGGTTGCCGACGGTCTCCGGCAGCACGTGCTCATAGGTCTGCGGGTCCTTCAGCACCGCGGAGGCATGTATGCCGGTCTTGGTGACGAAGGCGCTTTCGCCGACATAAGCCGCATGCCGGTTCGGCACGCGGTTGAGCATGTCGTCGAGCGTGCGCGAGACCTTGACCAGGGTTGCCAGCTTCTCGGCCGTGACGCCGATCTCGAAAGCGTCGGCAAAGTCCTTCTTCAATTTCAGCGTCGGGATCAGCGAGCAGAGATTGGCGTTGCCGCAGCGCTCGCCGAGACCGTTCAGCGTGCCCTGGATCTGCCGCGCGCCGGCGCGTACCGCGGCGAGCGAGTTGGCGACCGCCTGCTCGGTGTCGTTATGGGCGTGGATGCCGACGTGATCGCCGGGGATGTGCTTCGTCACTTCCGTGACGATGGTCCCGACCTCATCAGGCATGGTGCCGCCATTGGTGTCGCACAACACCACCCAGCGCGCCCCGGCGTCATAAGCGGCCTTGGCGCAGGCGAGCGCAAAGCTCGAATCTTCCTTGTAGCCGTCGAAGAAATGCTCGCAGTCGAGCATGACCTCACGACCGGCGGCCTTCGCGGCCGCGACGCTGTCCCGGATCGAGGCGAGATTTTCCTCCTTCGTCGTCTCCAGCGCCACGCGCACCTGATAAGCGGAAGACTTCGCCACGAAGCAGATCGCATCTGCCTTTGCTTCAAGGAGCCCGGCAACACCGGGGTCGTTGGAGACCGAGCGCCCGGCTCGCCGCGTCATACCGAAGGCGGTAAAGCGCGCATGATTGAGCTTCGGCTTGCTGCCGAAGAACTCGGTGTCGGTCGGATTGGCGCCGGGGTAACCGCCCTCGACATAGTCGATGCCGAGATCGTCGAGCATCGCGGCGATGACCTGCTTGTCGGTCAGCGTGAAGTCGACGCCATTGGTCTGCGCGCCGTCGCGCAGCGTGGTGTCGAACAGATAAAGGCGCTCCTTGCTCATTGTCCCGCTCCGAGCGTCTTCTTCATCGTGGTGTTGGCGAGCCACTCGTCGTTCATGGTGACGCTGTTGCGCTGCTGGGCGGTGTAGCCGCGCTTGGCGAAAAAGCCCTGCGCGGTGTCGCTGGCATCGACAGAAAGGCTGGTCGCGCCGCGGCCGCCGGCAAGTTTCTCCAGCGCGTCGACCAGCATGGTCGCGATGCCCTGCCCGCTGACGGCTGGATGCACATAGAGCATGCGGATGTGGTCGTTGCCGCGCAGCGAGGCGAAGCCGATGGGCGAGCCGTCGAGCGTCGCGATCAGCGTCAGGTCGGAGGCGAGCCGCTTGCCGAACTCCTCGTCCTCGGCCGCCTCCATCCAGGCCTGCTGCTGCGCCTCGCTATAGTCGTCGCCGGTCAGCTCCTCGATGCTCGCGGTGAAGATCGCGGCGAGCACCGGCACGTCATCAGGCAGGAACGGCCGCAAGCCCGGCTCTGGCAAAGTCTGTCCCATCGTCCTCACCACATCCCATACAGCTTGAGCACCAGCGCCACGGCGCCCGCGAGCAGCGCGATCTTGAGCGCGATGTAATAGAACCAGTGCCGCGGGAACGGCGTGTCGGGCCGCTTCATCGCGCGATCTCCCACGTCGTCCCTTCCTTGGAATCCTTGATCGCAACGCCCATCGCAGCGAGCAGATCGCGGATGCGGTCGGACTCCCCAAAATCCTTGCGGCTACGCGCAGCCGTCCGCTCCGCGATCAGGCGCTCGACTTCCTTGGCATCGACGCCGCTCGCCTGCTGCTTGCGGCTTTCCCACTGCCCGGCACTCGCGGAAAGGAAGCCGAGCAGCCGCAACGAGCCCGCCAGAGCAGCCACATCACCACCTCGCAGGCCGTGCAGCGCCGCGATCGCCAGCGGCGTGTTGAGATCGTCGAGCAGCGGCTCGACAACGGACGCGGCCGGCCTGCCGGGTTCGACATCCGCCGCGAGGCGATACCAGTCGTCGAGCGTCTTGGCGCTCTCCTCCAGCGACTTCATGGTCCAGTCGATTGGCGAGCGATAATGCGTCTTGAGCATGTTCAGGCGCAGCACTTCGCCGGGCCAGTCCGCGAGCAACTCATGGATGGTGATGAAGTTGCCGAGGCTCTTCGACATCTTCTCGCTCTCGACCTGGAGGAAGCCGTTGTGCATCCAGTAGTTCGCCATGCGCTGCTGGTGGAAGGCGCAGCAGGTCTGCGCGACCTCGTTCTCGTGATGCGGAAACACGAGATCGATGCCGCCGCCATGGATGTCAAAATGCTCGCCGAGATGCTTCCAGGCCATGGCCGAGCACTCGATGTGCCAGCCGGGGCGCCCCTCAGCCTTGATGCCCGCCGGCGACGGCCATGACGGCTCGCCCGGCTTGGACGGCTTCCACAGCACGAAATCGGTGTTGCCCTTCTTGTAGGGCGCGACATCGACGCGGGCGCCCGCAACCATCTCGTCGAGCGAGCGATTGGACAATGCGCCGTAGCGTGGCAACCCGGTATTGTCGGCGTTCATCGCCTGCGGCGAGAACAGCACGTGATCCTCGGCAACATAGGCAAAGCCGGCCTTGACCAGCCGTTCGATGATCTCGCGCATCTCGCCGATATGCTCGGTCGCACGCGGCTCGACGCTCGGCCGCAGTGCGCCGAGTGCGTCGACATCGGCGTGAAACTGCTTTCCCGTTTGCTCGGTGACCTTGCGGATCGCCTCGTTCAGCGGCAGGCCGGGAAAATCGCGCGCGGCACGATCGTTGATCTTGTCGTCGACGTCGGTGATGTTGCGGACATATTTGACGTGCGCATCGCCATAGAGATGGCGCAGCAACCGAAACAGCACGTCGAACACGATCACCGGCCGCGCATTGCCAATATGGGCGAAGTCATAGACGGTCGGTCCGCAGACATACATGCGGACGTTCTTGGCATCGAGCGGCACAAAGGGCCGCTTTTCCCGGCTCAGCGTATCGTGAAGACGCAATTCCATGACAAACCCATCCCTTGCGGCCGGGCGTCCGAGGCTCTCAATGTTTTGAGAAAAGACGGCTCCAGCCAGCGAATCGCTAGCTCGTAATCTCGCGGCAAATGGCGCAAATGGCGAGGAGACCGTTCATGCGGAACATATGGGCTATGAGGCGCCCCCGCGTCAAGAGAGCCGCAAAATGCCGTTTTATCTCCCAAAGCGCGCTGCCCGCCACGATGGTTCATGATCCCCTAACCATTTGAGCCCATTTTGGAACCGGCGGTTCCCCTTTTTGCCCCCGGTGCTTTTTCATGCGATTCTTGCCCGCGCTCATTTCCGGCGCCCTCATCTTTGCGGCCTCCAGCGCCTTCGCCGAGAGCCGCGTCTTCATCATCGCCAACCAGGCAGACGGCTACGGCATCGACCAGTGCCTGGCTAAAAGCGACAAATGCGGCGCCTCCGCCGCCCGCACCTATTGCCAGTCACGAGATTTTGCCCAGGCATCAAGCTATCGCCGGGTCGATCCCGACGAAATTACCGGCTCTGTCCCCAAATCCGGCACAAATTGCTCCCATGGCCGTTGCGACGAATATGTCGCAATCACCTGCCAGCGCTGAATTCGCTCGGAGCTGGCGTAGCTTAGGCCCGGTGCTTTGGCGCCCGAAACGACGTGACGATGCCGCAGGAAGCGGCTATGGGAGGGCGCGCTTCGGCCCTTCAAAGTCATGCCGGGCCGTGACCTCGCTAGAATGGCGGATATGCCTGAATTTTTGTCCCTGTCCCGTGCCCGCTTCCTCCTTGCCTGCACCGTGCTTTTGAGCACCGTCGTGCTCTTCGGGGAAGGTTCTGACAACGGGTGTGGGTCGGCTCGAGGGTGATGCCCATCCTGATTAAGGGCACCACCGACACCATGCAAACAGTACAATGACAGACCCGTGCGCG
>NZ_JALBGZ010000496.1:0-4864 GCF_023006515.1 Bradyrhizobium sp. PRIMUS42 | reverse complement strand
CGAGCTGGTGGGGCTGCGAGCCGATCAGATCGCGGCGGCCCATCTCCATCAGCGCCTCGCGCAGCACCGGCCAATTGTCGGGGTCGTGATAGCGCAGGAAGGCCTTGTGCAGGCGGCGCTGGCGCAGGCCCTTGATCGCCTCGACCTTGTCGCTGCCGCCGCGGCGCACGCCGCGCAACGGATTGACGCCGGTGTGGTACATCGCGGTCGCGGTCGCCATCGGCGAGGGCAGGAAGGTCTGCACCTGATCGGCACGATAGCGGTTCTTCTTGAGCCAGAGCGCGAGGTTCATCATGTCCTCGTCGGTCGTGCCCGGATGTGCCGCGATGAAATAGGGGATCAGGTAATACTTCTTGCCGGCCCGTTCGGCCGCTTCGTCGAACATCCGCTTGAACTTGTTGTAGGCGCCGATGCCCGGCTTCATCATCTTGTCGAGCGGGCCGCGCTCGGTATGCTCCGGCGCGATTTTCAGATAACCCCCGACGTGATGGGTGACGAGCTCCTTGATGTATTCGGGGCTCTCGACCGCGAGGTCGTAGCGCACGCCGGAGGCGACCATCACCTTCTTGATGCCCTTGGTCTCGCGCACCTTGCGATAGAGCCGGATCAGATCGTCATGCGAGGTGTTGAGGTTCGGGCAGATCTCGGGGAAGACGCAGGACGGCCGCCGGCACGCCGCCTCGACCTTCGGGTCCTTGCACGCCATCCGGTACATGTTGGCGGTGGGGCCGCCGATGTCGGAGATCACGCCGGTGAAGCCCGGCGTCTTGTCGCGGATCTTCTCGATCTCGCGCAGGATCGAGCCCTCGGAGCGGTTCTGGATGATGCGGCCTTCGTGCTCGGTGATAGAGCAGAAGGTGCAGCCGCCGAAACAGCCGCGCATGATCGTCACGGAGAACTTGATCATGTCCCAGGCGGGAATTTTGGCGTCGCCATAGGACGGATGCGGGGCGCGCGCATAGGGCAAGTCGTAGACCGCGTCCATCTCGTCGCTCGTCAGCGGGATCGGCGGCGGATTGAGCCAGAGGTCACGGTCGCCGTGACGCTGCACCAGCGGCCGTGCATTGCCGGGATTGCTCTCCCGGTGCAGCACGCGTGACGCGCGGGCATAAGCTTCCTTGTCCTGCTCGACCTGGTCCAGCGCCGGCAACCGGATCACGGTCGCACCCTTCTGGCGCGTTGCGCCCTCGTCGGCGGAATCAAGATCGTCGGCGTGCAGCTCGGTGTAGTCCTCCGGGACCTTGCGGAACAGCGCGACGCCCCTGATGTCGTCGAGCTCGCGCGCGGTCTCGCCGGCTGCGATGCGGTTCGCCACTTCAACGACGGCGCGCTCGGCGTTGCCGTACAGCAGGAGGTCGGCCTTGGCGTCGGCGAGCACCGAGCGGCGCACCTTGTCGGACCAGTAGTCGTAATGCGCGATCCGGCGCAGCGAGGCCTCGATGCCGCCGAGCACGATCGGCACATCCTTGAACGCCTCGCGGCAGCGCTGCGCATAGACGACGGTGCAGCGGTCCGGCCGCTTGCCGCCTTCACCGCCGGCCGTATAGGCATCGTCGCTGCGTATGCGGCGGTCCGCGGTGTAGCGGTTCACCATGGAATCCATGTTGCCGCCGGTGACGCCGAAGAACACGCGTGGCTTGCCGAGCGCCTTGAACGGCTCGGCCGAATGCCAGTCGGGCTGGGAGATGATGCCGACGCGAAAGCCCTGCGCCTCCAGCAGGCGGCCGATGATCGCCATGCCGAAGCTCGGATGGTCGACATAGGCGTCCCCGGTCACCAGCACGATGTCGCAGGCGTCCCAGCCGAGCGCGTCCATCTCGGCGCGGCTCATCGGGAGGAACGGCGCCGGCTTGCGCGGTCGGGCCTGCGCCATCAGGGGCTTTTCGGCGGCGATGATCTCAGTGTTCATGGGGCGTAGGCATAGGACTCCGGGCCCTCGAATTCAACCGACGGGCGCGTGAAAGATTCGAGGTTCCGTAGCCGTTTGGGCGCGTTAACCCTTCGCCAGCGCCTGCCGGACCTCGGCCGTGGTGGCCGGCTCGCCGCCATGCGCGCGGACCATCCGAACGGCGTCGTCGACGAGGCCAATATTGGTGGCCGTCGACCCCAGCAGCGCATCCTCGAGACCGACGCGGATATGGCCGCCGCGGGCCACCGCCTCGCCGATTAGCGGCGTGAGGTCGACGCCGAGGCCGGAGACCATCCACGGCGCACCCGGTGCTTCCTCCTCCGCCAGCGTGACCAGCGCCGCAAGGCCATACGGCTTCGGCGGAAAGCAGAACGCGAATTGCTGCGAGAACATGAAGCGGTAGACCGGCGCCTTCACGCCGCTCGCGCGCGCCAGTGCCGCGCCGGCGCGGATGAAGCCCGGCTCGTAGATGGCGAAGGCGGGGTGAATTCCGTAGCGCCTGGCAACGCCAAGCCCGTGCCGGATGTGGGTCTCCGGATTGAGATAGGTCTCGGCCGGCTTGGCTTCCGCCGTGGTGGCGGTCAGGGTGAAGTTGACGCTGCCGGGATCGACCACGGCGAATTCGAGCAGGCCGCGCTCGGCTAGCGCCTCGATATGGGCGAAGCGCGCCTTGGGGTCGGCGATGTTGCCGCGCGCATCAAGGCCGGGGATCGAGGGATAGACGGGCACGTCGATCCTGGCACGAATGCCTTCGATGATCCGCGCATAGACCTGCCAATCGAAAGTCTGCGGTCCCCCGCCGTCATAGGCATGCGTGTGAATGATCGCGGCGCCGGCCTTCGCGCAGGCAATGCCCTCGGCGATGATTGCGTCGATCGTATCGGGGATACCGGGCTGAAGCGCGCGGCTCCAGGGTCCGTTCAGTGCCGCCTCGATCCAGACCTTGTGCATCTTGCGCCTCCCGCGCCCGTCCGAACGAACCGAGGCTCGTTTTGCAGAACCGTATCACGTCGGCTGCGCGCGGTCAGCGGCATCAGGTGTGTGACGTCGTCCACATACCGGTGGGCGCCAATCACGTCATGCTCTCCTTCGTTTCAAGGGAGAGATCGATGTTCGTGGTCGACATGCTGCTGATCCTGGCGATGCTGTTCTTCCTGTTCCTGCCGATCACCGATCGCAGGACGGTGCGGATGCGGCTCTGCATGCTCTGCGCGTTGCTGGCGGTGTTGTCGGTCTCGGTCACACGCACTCCCATCGTGCCGGTGTTGCTCGCGGGTGTCTCCGCGTCCCCCGGGATGGCGCGCGTGCCGCATTTGCATGTCGGTGAGCCGTCGTCGGGGTTCTCACCCCGGCCGACATCGGATATCCGATTGATCCATGGGCAAGGAAATCTCTGACGGCGGTCACGACGTGCCGGCCGGCGTATCATCCGCCAGAGCCTGGCTCGGCGCCATTGCGCTGGTCGGCTTCATCCTGGTGGCGACTGCGCAGGCCTCAAATCAAATCCTGGCGCGCGGGCTCGCCGGATCCGTCCCACCGTTTGCGCTCGCCTTCTTCCGCTGGAGCATCGTTGCCGTCGGGCTTGCGCCGATTGCGCTCGCCGAGATTCGCGACGGCCGCATCGCACTTGGCAAGAACATCTGGCCGATCCTGGCGGCCGGGTTCATGGGCATGTTTCTCTGCGGCGGCCCGGTCTACGCCGCCGGCGTATCGACGACGGCCATCCATATCGCCTTGATCATGGCGCTGTCGCCGATCACCGTGCTGCTGATCTCCGCCGTGCGCGGCATGGAACGCGTCGGCCCGCTGCAATGGTTGGGTACCGCGCTCGCGCTGGCTGGTGCGCTGCTCATCATCTCGGGCGGTCATCCGCAGACGCTGATCGAACTGGAGACCGCGGCGGGCGACGGCTTGGTCGTGATCGCGATGCTCGGCTGGTCCGGCTATACTCTGCTGCAATCGCGAGCCGCGCCGCGCGCGTCCCTGCTTGCGCGCATCAGCCTGTTCGCAGCCGCCGGCGCATTGTTCTCGCTGCCGCTCGCCGCCTGGGAAATGTGGACCATGCCGGCCCAAATCTTCAGCGTCAGGGCGCTCGCGGCCTACGTGTTCGCAGGGATCGTTCCTGGCCTGCTTGCGTATGCCGGCTTTGCCTGGCTCGGCGCCAAATTCGGTTCGGTGCGAACCTCGCTCGTCCTTTACCTCGGACCGGTTGCAAGCGCCCTATTGTCTTTCGCGATTCTCGGCGAGCCGCCAAAGCCAATCCATTTCGCCGGCGGCCTATTGATCCTTGGCGGCGTGTGGGCCAGCTTGCGCCGATAGTTCCATCTGGGCGCATCGTAGTTCAGACGCAGGAACCATCCGAGACTGCGAACATTCTGATCAAGGGCCCGGTTGAGCGCGCTTCTATTGTTTCGGCGTTCGCGGTGTCGCCTCTGGCGATGGGGGACTTGTGAGCACAGTCATAGAGAACTTGCTGTTGCGGAAGCAGAAGCTCGTGGAACAGCTCCAAAAGGCGCCGTCAGTCGAGGACCGCGACAAGATCGAGCACCAGCTCGAACAGATCAATACCGCGCTGGATTTTCTGGACAGGCCGGGATCAAAGGACGCGCGATAGTCGCGCTCATTCCACCTTGAGCGCTCTTGCGTAGACCGACCCCGAATTGGTGATGTGCGTTGTCATCAACTCCTCGAAGGCGGCGAGCTCGCCGCGCGCGAACAAATCGAGCAGCTTGCGATGCTCGTCGAACGACGTGCGGGTCCGGACGTCGATCGGCGAGGCCAAATTGGTGCGGAGCGCGGCGACGCGGCCGGAAACCAGCTGATAGGATTCGGCGAGGTAGCGGTTGCCGCAATGGGCGAACAGCGCCTCGTGGAAGGCCGCATCGGCGCGGCCATAGGCGATGTTGTCCTTCGCCGCGACCGCCGGCTCCATCGCCGCGATCGCCGCACCCATCG
>NZ_JALBGZ010000495.1:0-4866 GCF_023006515.1 Bradyrhizobium sp. PRIMUS42 | reverse complement strand
GGCATCGGCGGCCCGGGCCTGCGCACCGCCGCGATGAAGGGCGACGCGACCGCGGCCTACGAGATCGGCCTGCGCTTTGCCGAGGGCAAGGGCGTTGCGACGAATTACGACGAAGCCGCCAAATGGTACGATCGCGCGGCGCAGGCCGGCGTGATCCCCGCGACCTTCCGCCTCGGCACGCTCTACGAAAAGGGCTTGGGGGTGAAGAAAGACGCCGACATCGCCCGCCGCTACTACACCCAGGCCGCCGAGCGCGGCAACGCCAAGGCGATGCACAATCTCGCAGTCCTCGATGCCGACGGCGGTGGACGCGGCGCCAACTACAAGAGCGCGGCGCAGTGGTTCCGGAAAGCGGCCGATCGCGGTGTCGCCGACAGCCAGTTCAACCTCGGCATCCTCTATGCCCGCGGCATCGGCGTCGAGCAGAACCTCGCCGAGTCCTACAAATGGTTCAGCCTGGCAGCCGCTCAGGGCGATGCGGATGCCTCCGGCAAGCGCGACGACGTCGCAAAACGTCTCGACCCGCAATCGCTCGCCGCTGCCAAGCTCGCGATCCAGACCTTCAGCGCCGAACCGCAGCCGGATGATGCAGTCAACGTTCCGGCCCCCAACGGCGGCTGGGACAGCGCGCCGCAGGCGAATGCAAAGCCCGCGCCGAAGGCGGTGGCGACAAAGCGCTCGGCCTCGGCGGCGCATTAAAAGCGAATTGCTTTAGGCAGACAGAGCGAGCCGCGCGCACGGTGCACCTCTCCCGCTTGCGGGAGAGATCGCGGATCGGAGCGACGCGGGTGAGGGCTCTCGCCTCTTGGGGGTTCTCGCTCGAGGAGACACCCTCTCCCCAACCCTCCCCCGCAAGCGGGGGAGGGAGCGCACCTTTGTCGTGACAGCGACTGAGCCCATTCTCATCACGCTGCCTGCCTCATTCACCACGCCCGAAATTCCCGGTCCCTCCCGCGAGCAAATTCCGCTATTGAGGGGCGCGGCAATCGTTCCGATCTTCTCGCGGGCCTTCCGCGATAGTCGATCCGTCTCGCCGGCGCGTGGTTCAATGCAGCTCTATCTTCCAATCGCCGATCTTCCGGTCAACGTCTTCCTGGTGCTCGCCATGGGCGCTGCGGTCGGCTTCGTCTCGGGCATGTTCGGAATCGGCGGCGGCTTCCTGATGACGCCGCTCCTGATCTTCATCGGCATCACGCCCGCGGTCGCGGTCGCCTCCGTCACGAGCCACATCGCGGCCTCCTCCTTTTCCGGCGCGCTGTCTTATTGGCGGCGGCGCGCGATCGATCCGGCGCTGGCGAGCGTGCTGCTCTGCGGCGGCGTGACAGGGACAGCGCTCGGCGTGTGGACCTTCACGCAGCTTCGCGCGCTCGGCCAGCTCGATCTGATGATCGCGCTCTCTTACGTGGTGCTGCTCACCACGGTCGGCAGCCTGATGTTCTCCGAAGGCCTGCGCGCCCTGATGCGGACCCGGCGCGGCGCGCTGCCGCCGCGACGCACGCACAACTGGATCCACGGCCTGCCGCTGAAGATGCGGTTCAAGCGCTCGAAGATCTATCTGTCGGTCATCCCTGTGGTGATCGTCGGCATCATGATCGGCTTCATCGGCGCCATCATGGGCATCGGCGGCGGCTTCATCCTGGTGCCGATCATGATCTACCTGTTGAGGGTGCCGACCTCGACGGTGATCGGGACCTCGATGGTCCTGACGCTCGTCACCATGCTGTTCGCGACCCTGCTGCATGCGGTGACCAACCACCTCGTCGACGCCGTGCTGGCGCTGATCCTGATGGTCGGCGGCGTCACCGGCGCGCAGTTCGGCGTCCGCGCCGGGCAGAAGATCCGCGGCGAGCAGCTGCGGCTGCTGCTCGGCCTCCTGATCCTCTCGGTCGGCGTCCGCTTCGCGATCGAGCTGGTGATCCGCCCCGAAGATCTCTTCACCATCCGTGAGCTCGGAGTGAGCGGATGATGCGCGCAGCTCTCGCACTCCTGCTCGTCCTGCTGCTCGGCTCAGCCGCGCGCGCCGAGCGGCTGATCGTCTCGGTCTCCAACCACCGCGTCACGGTGACACCGAACTATTCCGGTGAGGAGCTGGTGCTGTTCGGCTCGGTCGAGAAGGATGCGACGACGCCCGCCGATCGCACGGCCTATGATCTCGTGGTCACCGTGATGGGCCCGCGCGCCGACATGATGACGCGGCGCAAGGAACGTACCTTCGGGATCTGGATCAACACCGACTACCGGCAGTTCCTGCAGGTGCCGAGCTATCTGGCGCTGTTCGCCAACCGCCCCTTCGACGCGATCACCTCGCCCGAGATCGCGCGGCGGCAGCAGATCGGACTGAACAACGTGCTGCTGACGCAGCGGGTCGGCGGCGATTATGCCGACGTGGTGCCGAACGATGTGTTCCGGTCCGCCTTCATCCGCCTGCGCACCCAGCGCGGACTCTATCGCGAGGATCCGAGCGCGGTGACCTTCCTGACGCCGACCCTGTTCCGCACCGGCATTCCATTGCCGGCGGAGGTGCCGATCGGCACCTATGAGGTGGAGATCAAGCTGTTTGCGAACGGCGCATTCATCGGCAAGACCGAGACCGCGTTCGAGATCGTCAAGGTGGGTTTCGAGCAGTTCGTCGCCACCACCGCCAGGCAGAACGGGCTGATCTACGGCCTCGTCACCGCGGCAATGGCGCTGATGACGGGCTGGATGGCGTCGATCGTGTTCCGGAAGGATTAGCCGCACACTCCGTCATTGCAAGCGCAGCGAAGCAATCCAGACTGCCTCAGCGGAGAGATCCTGGATTGCTTCGTCGCTTCGCTCCTCGCAATGACGCCCGCGGCAGCTACGGCGCCTCGATCACCGTCGGCACGCCCGGCTCCAGCAGCCGCAGCCGCGTTCCGAAACCCAGCACGTCGAACGTCTTGCGGAGATCCTCGCTGTTCTGACGGAAATGCGCCCAGCCTTCTGTGTGGACCGGCACGATCATCGCATCGGGGAAGGCGCGCGCGGTCTCGATGGTGTCGTTGGTGTCCATGGTGAGATGGAATGGCCCGCGCGTCTGCGCGGCGCCGGCGAAGGGCAGCACCACGCCGCATTTGAAGCGGCGCGCGACTTCGGCGACGCCGTCGAACCAGGTGGTATCACCGCTGACATAGACCGCGCTGGTGTCCTTGCGGTTCGAGGACACCACGAAGCCGATCACATCGCCCGACAGCGGTTCGATGCCGGCCGGGCCGTGACGCGCCGGCGTCGCGGTGATGGTCAGCGAATGGCCGTCGCGGTCCTTGATGTGGGCGGTGGCCCAGGGCGCAAGACCCTCGGCATGACCGCCGAGACGTTTGGCACCGGCTTCGGTGGTCAGCACGCGTTTGGCATGCTTCAGGAATTCGCGCCCCGAATTGTCGAGATTGTCCGAATGCTGATCGTGGCTGAGCAGCACAGCATCAACCGGACCGATCGCATCGGGCCTCAACGCGGGGCCGATGGTCTTCTCCAGCTTCACATGCGGCAACTGATAGGCGCCGGGCGCATCGAAGGTCGGATCGGTGAGGAGGCGGAAGCCGTCGATCTCGATCAGCGCAGTCGGGCCACCGATCAGGGTGATGGAAATGGGCATGATGAGTTCCTGTTACGAGACGGGCTTTGCGGGCCGGGTCACCAGATAAATGCCGAGTGCAACCGGAATGATGCCGAGCAGATCGCGGGCCTCGACGTGCTCGCCGAGGACGAGATACGCGAACAGCATGCCGAGCGGCGGCATCAGGAAATGATAAGCGCTGGCTGCGGTCGCGCCGCACACTTTCAGGAGATGGAACCAGAGCCAGTAGGCCAGGATGGAGCCGCCCAGCACGAGGAAGGCGAAGGCGCCGATCAGGCCCGGCGTGACATCGATCGCGTGGATGTCGGCGAAGGTCAGTGCGACCGGCGTCAGCACGATGCCGGCAGCGAGATTCTGCACGCCGTTGCCGATCCACAGGCTCCCCTTCGGCGCGAGCAGCTTGAACAGGATGGTGCCGGCGACGAGCGAGGCCAGCGAAGCCAGCGTGAACACGATGCCATGCAGGGAATCCGTGCCCACCGACAGGCGATGCCAGACGATCGCGGTCACGCCGATGACGCCGAGCAACAGGCCGCCGGCCTTGCGCCAGGTCATGCCTTCGCCGAGCAGCAGGGCCGCTAACGCGGCGGTGAACACCGGATTGGCCGACACGATCAGGCCGCCGAGGCCGGCGGAGACCGATTGCAGGCCGGTGTAGCCGAGCCCGAGATAGAGCGCGTTGTTGGCGATGCCGAGCACGGCGAAGATCGCCGCGTCGCGCCAGGATAGCGACCAGCAGTCGCCTCGGATCAGCGTGGCGCCCAGGATCAAAATGCCGGCGAGCGAGAACCGCGCGGCGAGCAGGATCAGCGGCGGGCAATGGGTGACGCCGATCTTGCCGGCGACGAAGGCGTAGCTCCAGAGCAGGCAGAACAGGCCGATGGCAAGCGGCAGCGTGTTGAAACGGCGGCCGGGAACCGAAATCGAGGGGGCGAGCGACATGCGGGCATTCTCCTGAACCCTCGATCTAGGGAGGCCGCTTGTCATTTGGAAATTAAATGATTAACTCCTTGTCAGTGGTTTTTCGAATGGAGACGGCCATGCTCGATCTCGAACTGCTGCGCAGCTTCGTCTCGGTGGTCGAGGCCGGCGGCTTCACCCGCGCCGGCGAACGTGTCCACCGCACGCAGTCGACCGTGAGCCAGCAGATCAAGCGGCTGGAGGAAGACGTCGGCCAGGTGCTGCTGCATCGCGACGGCAAGAACGTGCGCCCGACCGAGGCCGGCGAGCGGCTGCTGTCCTATGCGCGGCGGCTGCTCTCGCTTGCTGAG
>NZ_JALBGZ010000494.1:0-4871 GCF_023006515.1 Bradyrhizobium sp. PRIMUS42 | reverse complement strand
CCCGTCGCGCTGCCGCCGCCGGCGCAATGGGCTGCACTTAATCCCGCGCGCGATGAATTCCGCCGAGTCAGCTTCACCGCGACTTACGCAGCCCTGCCCGATGCGATGGTCTATTCCTCCGGCTCGGCAGTGCGCAAGGACGCCTCCGGCCCGGGCACTTGGGCGTTCCTGCCGGCGCGGCTTCCCAGCGGCGAGACGGTCGTGATCGATGCGGGCTTCGTCGAGAACACGATGCAGGACCGCAGCGTCGAGGACCGCGCGGTGAAGAAGCTTGTCACTGGGCAGCCGGTCGCGCTCACCGGTTATCTGCGCTTTCCCGAGCCGTCCGGCTGGCTGACGCCGGCGGAGAATCGCGACAAGCGGCTCTGGTTCGTGCGCGATCATCTGGCAATCGCAGGCGCGCTCGGCTGGGGCGCGGTAGCGCCGTTCTATGTCGACCTCGAGCAGCCGGCGCCCGAGAACGGCATTCCGCGCCCGGGGGCGCTGGACGTGCATCTGAAGGACGATCACCTGCAATATGCCATCACCTGGTTCACGCTCGCAGGCGCCGTGCTGATCGCCTTCGCCGTGTGGGCAAGAGGCCGGCGGCAGAGCTGAGCCGTCGAAGGTCTCCGAGGGGGAACCCGGTATCGCCCGGGGTTTATTGTTCAGCGCACATTCACGAGTGTGGTCCTAAGCCGCCGGTGGTTTCCCGCGGCAGACAGGATTCCGGCGTGAGCGATTTCGATCAGATGGGAATTGTCGTCGACTGGGTGGACGCCTGCCGGAAGGGCGACCTCACGACGTTGCTCGACCTCTATGCGGACGATGCCCAGGTCGAATGTACGTGTAACGGCGCGCAGCGCTATCACGGCCGGAGCGAGCTCGAGGCCTATTGGCAGCCGCGGCTCAGTGCCTTCGCCCTGGCGGGTTTCGGGCTGGAGGAGATCGGCCCCGTGCCCCATGGCGTCGATCTCGAATATTCCGTCGCCGGCGCGCTGCGCATTCGCGCCTCGTTTCGCTTCAGCCCGGAAGGCAAGATCCGCAGCACGCTGTGCGAGCCGGCGCGACAGAACGCGCTCGACGGCTGTTGTGCATGCTAGCCGCCGACCGGCACCTCGCGTGCCGGTTCGGCCGGAAGGCGGCAGCGTACATAGGTTCGCTCATCCACGCGCAGCAGTGACAACGATCCGCTGAGCGCGCGCACGCGCTCATGCATGCCGGTCAGGCCACGGCCGAAGACATTGTCGGCAGGAAAGCCGTCGCCGTCGTCGGAGATCTCGATGACGAGCGCCTCACCGCTGACGGTCGCCTGGACATGGGCGCTGCTGGCCTTGGCGTGGCGCAGCACGTTGGTCAGTGCCTCCTGGATCACCCGATAGATGGTCCGAGCCAACGGCCCGTCGATCACGTTGAGATCTGGATCGATCGTATCCGTCAGGACGATATGCGGTGCCTGCTTGCGAAAGTTCCGGAGCAGCGTCTGCACGCTGGTCGCAAGGCCCAGCTCCTCGATGTAGAGCGGCCGCAGCCGGTCGAGGATGCGGCGGTTGGTCTGCTGGAGCGCCTCGACCGATTGCAGTACCTCCTGGGCCGAGTTGCCGAGATTTCCCACCGGCGGCGAGGCTTCGATCAGCGCGATCGTACCGGCGCGAATGCTGAACAGCAGCGGTCCGAGCTCGTCGTGCAATTCGCGGGCGAGATCGCGCCGCTCGTCGTCCTGGAGCGACACCAGGCGGTGCATCAGATCGCGATTGTCCTGGCTGAATTGCGCAAGCGTAGCAGCCAGCGCATTTGCCTCCGCACAACTCTGCCGAACCTCCGGCGGCCCTGCGACCGGGATCGGCTTTGCGTAGTCGCCACGCCGCATCCGCGTCAGGCCCTCACCGAGCTCCTGAAGGGGACGCAGGGCAGATCCCGCGAAGACGTAGGCGATGATTCCAGTGAGCACCGTCAGCACGGCGACGAGGCTGGTCAGGGCCAGGAAGCCGATCCATTTCTCGAACAGGTCGGCCGTGAGGTCCGGCAGGAACACGATATCGCCGATACGTCTGCCATCGATCAGCACCGGGGCCGCAACGTCCGTGCCCGGCACCATAAGCAGGTTGACGAACCACTGCGGCACCCCTTGCAGGTTGCGCGTATCGTTCCTTGGCGAGCGCAGGGGCGCGCCTTCCGCGGAGCGGAATTGGATGTCCGAGGAGGTGGTCAAGGATTGGACAAAGGCGTCAAGCAACTTCTGTGGATTGTCCGACGCGCGCAAAGTGTTGTTGAGTGCGGTAGCGATCGTCCGGGTCGAACGTTGAGCGGGCTCGTTTTCGTCGGCCAGCTGGCTGGTTGCGAAGATCTGGAGCAGCACCCCGCCCAGGATCAGGGCTGCGAGAAAGCTCGCGCCGAGCGGAAGGAACAGTTGCGTTCTGAACGAGAGCCGTTGCCACATTAGGTCAATTCTAACGCGCATCGGCGGGATTTGCTCTTTCCATTTGTTCCCGCCGGTTTATGAGTCAAAAAAAGCGAGTGCGCGATGCAAGATACCGCCAAGCCGGGGACCCGGGTCCTAATCGTCGATGACCATCCCGTGGTGCTGTCCGGTTGCCGCACCCTGTTCGCTTCGGACCATTCGATCCGTATCGACGAGGCGACGGACGCCAAATCCGGGCATCGCGCCTATGTCAGCAAGCGGCCCGACGTCACCGTGATCGACATCAGCCTGCCCGATGTCTCGGGCTTCGAGCTGATGCGACGCATCCGCAAGGACGATCCCGACGCCAAGATCATCATGTTCAGCATGAACGACGATCCGGCTTTCGTGGTGCGGGCGGTCGAGCTCGGGGCGCAGGGCTACGTCTCCAAGGGCGATGATCCCAGGATCCTGCTGAAAGCGGTGCGCAAGGTGGTCGCTGGCGACAATTTCATCTCACCGCAGCTCGCGGAAGCCGTGACGTTTTCCGGCGCGGCGATCAAGGCCAACCCGGCCTCGCAGATGACGCCGAGGGAACTCGAAATTCTCCGCCTGCTCGGACGCGGCGACAAGATCGTGGAAGTCGCCGAGGCGCTTGGCATCTCCTACAAGACGGTCGCCAACACCACGTCCCTGCTCAAGCAGAAGCTCGGGGCCAAGAACCATTCCGACCTGATCAGGATCGCGGTGGAAATCGGGATGAATTGACGTCGCCGGCACCGAGGGCCCGGGCACTGGCGGCCCGGGCACTGGTGGCCCGGACGCACCGAACCGGCTACTCCAGGATGCAGCCGGTTCGGCGGGACGGATCGGTGTCAGCGTGCAGCCGGGCAATGCATGGACACCGCCGACACCCATCCGCGGACCCAATGAGCCGAGGTGGCAATCGTTCCGGTGCTATCCGAAACTGTCGGGTCAAAACGGCAATCTGCGGTGGGAATTCGCTCGACCGGGCTCATGAAAGCTTGGGCGCTTCGGGAAAAATAGGAACATCTTCCCGCATCCGTCGTTTTCGCCCTTGACGATTTCGTGACGGGCGACGAAAGCTTGGCTGACAAGTTTCAGCGGGCGGCGACCCGAAAGAGGCAAACCGGTCTGCACACATCAACGACAGACCTTCCAAGAGAGGGCTGCGGCGCCGCCGCAGCCCTTTTTGCTGGGCATTGTGCAGTTGGGAAGCGGTTTCCCGTTGCCGCAAAACACTTTATGGTGGCCCAAAGCCTCTGGCTGTTAACAACTAATTTCGTAAAATCAAAGGCTTAAGGATCGCGCTCAGGCCCGGTCGGCCTTTGGAGGGCAGTTTGACTCGTTATATCTCGACCCGGGGCGAGGCCCCCGAACTCGGTTTCTGCGACGTGATGCTGACCGGGCTCGCCCGGGATGGCGGCCTCTATGTGCCGACCACTTGGCCGCAGCTCTCCGCTGATGCCATCGCCGGCTTCTTCGGCCGTCCCTATTGGGAGGTCGCGGTCGACGTGATTCGTCCCTTCGCGGGCGGCGAGATCCCCGACGCCGAACTCGGCCGCATGGCAAACGAGGCCTACGCAACCTTCCGCCATCCGGCGGTGGTGCCGCTGCGCCAGATGTCGCCGCACCAGTTCGTGCTGGAGCTGTTCCACGGCCCGACGCTCGCCTTCAAGGACGTGGCGATGCAGCTGATCTCGCGGCTGATGGACCACGTGCTCGCCAAGCGCGGCCAACGCACCACCATCGTGGTCGCGACGTCAGGCGATACCGGCGGCGCGGCGGTCGAAGCCTTCGCCGGCCTCGAGAACGTGGATCTCATCGTGCTGTTCCCGCACGGCCGCATCTCCGAGGTACAGCGGCGGATGATGACTTCAACGGGGGCGGCCAATGTCCATGCCCTCGCCATCGAGGGCAACTTCGACGACTGCCAGGCGCTCGTGAAGGGAATGTTCAACAACCATCGCTTCCGCGATGCGACCTCGCTTTCCGGCGTCAATTCCATCAACTGGGCGCGCATCGTGGCCCAGGTCGTCTACTATTTCACCTCGGCGGTTGCCGTCGGCGCGCCGGCGCGCGCGGTGGATTTCGTCGTGCCGACCGGCAATTTCGGCGACATCTTTGCCGGCTATGTCGCCAAGCGCATGGGCCTGCCGGTGCGGACCCTGCGCATCGCCGCCAACGTCAACGACATCCTGGCGCGCACGCTGAAGACGGGGATCTATGAGGTGCGCGAGGTGCACGCGACGGCGTCGCCGTCGATGGACATCCAGATCTCGTCGAATTTCGAGCGGCTGCTGTTCGAGGCCGGCCGGCGCGATGCGGCAAGCGTTCGCCGTCTGATGGATTCGCTGAAGCAATCAGGACGTTTCGTGCTGCCCGATGCGACGCTGGCCGCAATCCGCGAGGAGTTCGACGCCGGGCGCGCCGACGAGACCGAGACCGCGGCTGCGATCCGCGCCGGCTG
>NZ_JALBGZ010000493.1:0-4882 GCF_023006515.1 Bradyrhizobium sp. PRIMUS42 | reverse complement strand
GACGCAGCACCAGAGCGACGCGCCAGGCTCGCATGCGGCGCGCAATAGCTGGAGCCCGGCTGGCGCGGATGGCCGCAGAAGGCGATCTCCTCCCCGTCCTTGTCGCCGCCATAGGGATAGCGGCAGTCGGCCGGCTCGAGTTCAACCAGTTGCATCAGGCGCGGCTGAACCCCGACGCAGCGCAACTTCACCGGCACCGCTGGCTTCATTGCGGACTTCGGCGGCACATTCAGGTTCGGCAACACCGCGCGGCGCGGCGAAACCGGAGCTTCACCAGGCAAATACGGCGCGATCGACGGGCTCGCGATCCATTCCGGTATCACGAGCCGGAGCCGCTTGGCGCGGCCGATCACCGCATTGCGCGTGTAAGCCGTTCCAAACCTTGCGTTAATCTGTCGTCCGATCTCCGCATAAGACATGCCCTTGCGAAAATAGTCGCGAAGCGCGTCGGAATGCTCCGACGGCCAATGGCCCGGTTCCATGTTGCTGTCCTGTGATGCGCCTCCTCCGATCGCATGACCGGGAGGCGAAACGCACATTCCGGTATTCCGAAGATCAAGTCAAGCGATAATTCTGATATTCATAATTGCAATAATTCCGAATTTCGGATTACAAGAGGCAAGTCGGTGCGCAATCGAGGGAATCACCATGTTGGACGTTGGAATGATCGAGCGGGGCCTGGAGAAGACGGGCAAGAGCAAGGGCGGCCTGGCGGCGGCCATGGGCGTGCGGCCCGGCGCGGTCTCGGAGATCCTCGGCGGCGAACGCCTGGTGAAGGCCTCGGAAATCATTCCGATCATGGAATATCTCGAGCTCAATCTCGCGCCGATCATGGGCCGCGTCGGCGCCGGCGCCGTGATCGAGCCGGATTATGAGCAGGTTCCGCCGGAAGGGCTCGGCGACATCGCGCTGCCCTTCCCGATCATGGAAGAGACCGTCGCATTCGAGATCGTGGGCGATTCGATGCTGCCCAAATACGAGAGCGGCGACGTGATCGTGGTCTACAAGGACCAGCGCCATCCGCTGTCGAGCTTCTACGGCGAAGAGGCCGTGGTCCGGCTCAAGACCGGCGAACGCTATTTGAAGACCATCGAGCGGGGGAAAAGCCCGTCCGTCGTCAATCTCACCAGCTTCAATGCCAAGCCGATCGTCGGCGTGAAGCTGGAGTGGGTCGGAGAGATCTGCCTGTCGATGCCCAAAGGGCAGCTCGAGCGGCTGCGCGCGAAGTCGGCGCGCCCCCGCAAGAAGGGGAAGTGAGGGCCTCGGCCAGTTGATTTCGATTTTTTAGAAATCAGACTTGACTTGATTCCGTTTTTCGGAAATACTCTGCCGCGCCCCACAACAGGACGCGGCAGGCTCGTTTTCATGCAGTATTTCGTCGTGATGATCGACTATGGACGGCGCGGCCGCGAGGCGGTCGTCGATCCTGAGATCACGAGGCGTGAGGTCATCTCCCGCATCGCCTCGGGTGAATACCGGAATGTCTCGTTCATCCACGAAATTGCAGAGAATTCGGTCGAGGACGTCACCGAGGCCATCCTCACCGAGGCCGCCCTGCCCCAGATCCCGCCGGAGGATGTCGACCTCCAGGCATCCCGCCTCGATCACGTCCGCGATCTGCGCAAGCACGAGCAGACGTGACGCAGACCGGATAGCCCGCGCCACCGTCCGCCCGGACATTACACCAGCAGGACGGTCGACCCCGTGGTCTTGCGTGCGGCGAGATCGGCATGCGCCTTTGCGGCGTCCTTCAATGGATAGGTCTGGTGCACCTCGATCTTGACCGCACCGGACTTGACGACGTCGAACAGCTCATTCGCCATCGCGACCAGATTTTCGCGCTTGGCGGCGTAGGTGAACAGCGTCGGCCGGGTGACGTAGAGCGAGCCTTTTTGCGCGAGCAAACCGAGATTGAGCGGCTCGACGGCGCCAGAGGACGCACCGAACAGCGCGGCGACGCCGAGCGGCGCGAGGCAATCCAGCGATTTCAGGAACGTGTCCTTGCCGACGGAATCATAGACCACGGGGACCTTCTTGCCGCCCGTGATCTCGTCGACCCGCTTCACGAAATCCTCGCGCGTGTAGATGATGACGTGGTCGCAGCCATGCGCCTTGGCAAGATTGGCCTTCTCGTCATTGCTGACGGTACCGATTACGGTCGCGCCGAGGTGCTTGGCCCACTGGCCCAGGATCAGACCGACGCCGCCGGCCGCGGCATGCAGCAGGATGGTATCGCCGGCCTTCACCCGATAGGTCTGCCGGATCAGATATTGCGTTGTGAGCCCCTTGAGCATCATCGCCGCCGCGGTCTTGTCGTCGACGCCATCGGGCAGCTTCAGCAGGCGGTCCGCAGGGATCAGCCGCGCCTCGGAATAGGCGCCGAGCGGCGAGGCGCCGTAAGCGACACGATCGCCCGGCTTCAGATCGGTGACACCTGGGCCGACCTCCTCAACTACGCCGGCCGCCTCGCTGCCGAGCCCGCTCGGCAGTTGCGCCGGGTACAGGCCCGAGCGGTTGTAGATATCGACGAAGTTGAGACCGACGGCGGTGTGGCGGATGCGCGCCTCGCCCGGTCCGGGTTTGCCGACGCTGACCTCCTCCCAGACCAGGACTTCCGGACCGCCGGTCTTGTGAAAGCGAATGGCATGCGTCATGGGCGTTGCTCCCTTATCGTTGGGTGAGGATCCGAAGAGCCGGATTGGCCGCAGAAATAGGCATTCAGTCCGCCCGTTACAGTACGGACCCGTAACAAGAATGTCACAGCGAGCGACAAACCTCCGCCGTTCCATCTCCGTTCGAAAGAGTTGATGACGCGCCCGGAGCAACCGGCAGTAGCTTCGGCGCGGGTTTGGTGGTCGCCTGCGAAGGAGAGCCGAGATGCCAGCTTATGTACAGCATCATCAGGATGTCGAAATCGCGCCCGTGAATTGCCCCTCGTGCATGGGGTTCCTTCCGATGTATGTGCGCGAGGTCGAACCGCATTGGAGCCTTGCCAAGATCGACTTTGTCTATGAATGCGCCGATTGCGGCGCCGAGGTCAGACAGACCATCCGCAAGCCGGAGCTGCTGCGGCACTGATCGCGCGAACGGCGAACCGCTCAACTATTTGCGCTAAGCGGAAAAAGCGCGGTCCGCGCGGGTCTGATGCCTCCCAAACGAGGCTTGTTCTTTGCCGGGAACGCAGGCAGAACAAGCCTCAAGCAAGACCTTTGGGAGCGCCCTTTCGTGGCTGAACAGAAGGCCTCGACCTCGATCGAGGCAGTGGAGAGCGGCCTCGCCGCGCAGGGCTATATCGCGAGCCGGCAGATCGCGACCGCCGTCTATTTGTCGCAGCAGATCGAGAAGCCGATCCTGGTCGAGGGCCCCGCGGGCGTCGGCAAGACCGAGCTCGCCAAGGCGATCGCGGCCTGGCGCGGCATGAAGATGATCCGCCTGCAATGCTACGAAGGCCTTGACGAGGCGAAGGCGCTCTACGAGTGGAAATACGCCAAGCAGCTCCTCTACACCCAGATCCTCAAGGACAAGCTTGGCGAAGTCTTGGGCGGCGCGCAGACCCTGCATGCCGCGCTCGACCAACTCCATGATTTCGGCGACGTGTTCTTCTCCAAGGAATTCGTCGAGCCGCGCCCCCTGCTCCAGGCGCTGGAGCAGCCGGGCGGCTGCGTTCTGCTGATCGACGAGATCGACAAGTCGGACGCGGAATTCGAGTCGCTGCTGCTGGAGATCCTGTCCGACTTCCAGGTCACGATCCCCGAGCTCGGAACCGTCTCGGCCATCACACCGCCGACCGTGATCCTCACCTCCAACAGCGAGCGCGACCTCGGCGACGCCTTGAAGCGCCGCTGCCTGCATTTGCATATCGGTTTTCCCGAGCAGCGGCTCGAGGAGCGCATCGTCGAAAGCCGCGTGCCCGGCATCTCGCAGACGCTGCGCCGGCAGATGGTCGGCTTCATCCACGAGATCCGCTCGCTCGATCTGAAGAAGCTGCCATCGGTCAGCGAGACCATCGACTGGGCGCGCGTCCTGGTGCTGCTCCAGGCCACGGAGCTCGACACCGATATCGTCAAGGACACGCTCAACGTGCTCCTGAAATACGAAGCCGACATCGAGGCAGCAAGGCCGCAGGTGACGACCTTCATTGCCAAGGCGGCACGGTCCAACGTCTTCGGTTGACGCCGATGCGCGAGAACCTCCATCGTTTCTTTCGGGCAGCACGGGGCGTCGGCGTTCACGTCTCGCCTGCGGAGAGCATCGATGCGATGCGTGCGGTCAAGCAGGTCGGCTTTTCCGACCGGGCCATCCTGCGCGATTCACTGCTTCTGACGCTCGCCAAATCCCAGGACGAGAAGCTCGCACTCGGCGACTGTTTTGACCTTTTCTTCAGCCAGCCGGAGCCGCGACAGGATCAGCCCGAAGCCGACAGCGAGGACGCTTCGCAGGATGCGGATCAGTCGCCCTCCTCTGAGGCGGCAGGCGAAGCGGGCGAAAGCCAGCCTCCCCAGGAATTGGGCCAGCTTGCGCAGATGCTGCTGTCGCAGGACCGCAATGCGATCGCAGCCGCCATCGCCAGCGCCTCCGGGACTGCCTCCCTCTCGGACATCCGCTACTCCACCCAGCGCGGCATCTTCTCAAGCCGCATCCTCGACGCCATGGGCCTCCAACGCCTGCGCGACGATCTCGACGAGCTGACCGCGACCAACCCGGCACTGGCCGAGCGTCTGCGCGCTGCGCTCGATGCGCTACGCGAAGCGGTGCGCGACACGGTTTCCCAGGGGCTTGCCCTCTACGCCCGCGAAGAGGCCGAAAATCTCCGCAACGAGATCCTGCGCAACGCGCCGCTCGCGCGCATCGAGCGTCGCCAGGTCGCCGAGATGCGCGCCCT
>NZ_JALBGZ010000492.1:0-4883 GCF_023006515.1 Bradyrhizobium sp. PRIMUS42 | reverse complement strand
CCCTTCGACCGCGGCAGGAACAGCCGCACCGCCGTGCCGCGCCCCTCCTCGCTCTCGATGGCCACCATGCCGCCGGTCTGCTTGGCAAAGCCGTAGACCATGCTGAGCCCCAGTCCCGTGCCACGACCGACGCCCTTGGTGGTGAAGAACGGCTCAAACACGCGCTCGCGGATGTCGGCCGGAATGCCGTGACCGGTGTCGCTGACGGCGACCATCACGAAGGCGCCGCGCACGCCGTCACCGTCGCCGCCCGTGCCTTCGAGTTCGCGGTTCGCAGTCTCCAGGGTGAGCCTGCCGCCGCCCGGCATCGCGTCGCGCGCATTGACGGCGAGGTTGACGATCGCGGAGGACAGCTGTGAGGGATCCGCCATCGCAGACCAGGCATCGTCGGCGAGGTGCGTCTCGATCTCGATGTGCTCGCCGAGGATCGGCTTGAGCAGCTTCGCGGTCTCGACCACCAGGGCGTTGACGTCGATCTCGCGCGGCTCCAGCGGCTGGCGGCGCGCGAAGGTCAGGAGCTGCGAGGTGATCTCCGCGCCGCGCGCGGCCGCATCGTCGATCAGCTGCGCGATCGCGGAGAGCTCGGGTTTGTCCGCAAGCCCCTCCCGGATGATCTCGATGGTGCCGGTGATGACCGTGAGCACGTTGTTGAAATCGTGCGCGACGCCGCCGGTGAGCTGGCCGATCGCGTCCATCTTCTGGGATTGACGCAGCCGCTCCTCGGTCTCGTGCTGCGCGGTGAGGTCGGTCGCGGAGCCGCGATAGCCCATGAAGCGTCCGTCGGCGTCGAAGACCGGCTTGCCGTTGACGCTGAAATGATGCATCCGCCCGGTAACGTCGCGCCCGCGATATTCGAACTTGCGGAACGGCTCGTGACGATCCAGCGTCGCCAGGTGCGCGCGCCATTTCTCGGGCTCGGCATCGCGGTCGAGCGCGCTATCGGTGCGGCGCGTGCCGATCCGCGCTTTCGGATCCATGCCAAAGGAAATCAACCGGTCGGAGATGTAGGTGAACCGGTGGTCCGGCCCGGTCTCCCAGAACCAGTCGGATGCCGTCTCGGCATAGTCGCGGAAACGCTCTTCGCTCGCCCATGCGTCCGCTTCGGCGCGCCGACGGATGGCCAGGTCGCGCTCGAGATTGGCATTGGCCTCGCGCAGCGCGCCATGGGCCCGCTGGAGGTTGGCGCACATCGCGTTGAAGGCCTCGATCACCTTGTCCAGCTCGTCGGCATCGTAGGGCGGCCGGCGCTCCAGGTGCAAAGGCGGCGGCGGCCGCGTCAGGCTATACTTGCTGACGAACTCGGCGATGGCGACCAGATGCCGCGTCACCAGGAGATGGAACATGTAGATGATGAACAGCGAGACGAGGAATGTCTTTGCCGCCTGGCTTGCCAGGATGACCAGAGCGCGGTTCAGCAGATGCTGATAGATATCGCTCAGCGTGGCCTCGACATGGAGCACGCCGATCTCGCGTGCGTTCCCTTGGATGGTGGTGTTCAAGGGATAGTCGCGCGTCACGACCGAGCGGGTGCTCGGCTCACCGACGGCAAGACGGATCGGATTGGGACGATCGGCAATCTCGCGCACCTCGGCGGCGCGGATGTCGGGCAGCCGGAGGATGCCGTCGAGCTGGAGCTTGATCTGGTTCTGGTCGAGATTCCACAGGCTCTCGCCGAGACTGCCGGTCGTGCTGCGGCCGATCTCGTCGAGCCGCGTCTCGATGAGCCCAACCTCGCGATCATAATCGAGATAGAGCTGCAGCGCGGTCAGCGTCAGCGTCACCACCGAAGAGAACAACAGCACGGCGGCGAGGAGCCGCGGCCCGACACCGCTGCGCGACCAGTTGAAGAGCCGCGACAGCAGTGATGCGAATATCGTGGGCGCAACCGTAGCACCGATGCCGGTCAGATCGGGCTTCGCAGCGGCCGGCGCGATGGCGCGGCTGCGCTTGGGATCCTCGTCGCCTGCGTTGGCCATGCACCACGCCCCCCGGAAATGGCGGCTCTCTGCACCGGCCACAGCTTGCAGTCTCGCGCTTTCCAACAGTCGAGACGCCTGCCTCGTCGCCCGATGCGCGCAATCACCCTGTCTTGCGCCCGGCAGCAGGATTCCCGCGCAAACTACCACTGCGCGTGATAGAATGACATCGGTGAGAGTCTGGAGTCGCTCGCTTGGCGGGCGAGCGGTAATCGTTGCGGCCTGCGCAGGCGCCAACTCCCGGTAGATCGAGCCGGCGTCCGAATCCAGTGGTAGCAATGCAAGACCGAAGGAGACGCCTCATGTGGCGGCTGATCGTCGCCTTCCTGTCGTTGCTCGCGGCCGGGCCCTCACAGGCCCAGGACTTGATCCGGCTGGCGCGCATCGCCGACATCCCGGATCAATATGTCGGCGGCGAGATGCTGCGGGCCGTCTATGCCAAGCTCAACATCACGCTGGAATTCGAGGACGTCCCCGGCAAGCGTGCGCTCGCGCTGTCGAGCGAGGGCGAGGTCGACGGCGAGATCCAGCGGA
Source organism: Bradyrhizobium sp. PRIMUS42 (assembly GCF_023006515.1). NCBI lineage: Bacteria > Pseudomonadati > Pseudomonadota > Alphaproteobacteria > Hyphomicrobiales > Nitrobacteraceae > Bradyrhizobium > Bradyrhizobium sp. PRIMUS42. The sequence continues at coordinate 2,373 of NZ_JALBGZ010000492.1, read as the reverse complement.
TCGGAACACTCTCGCGCGACTACCCGACGCTGGTCCAGGTCACACCGGCGATCAACTACATCGAGCCCGCGGTGTTCGCGACCAAACTCCGGTTTGAGGTCGCCGGCTGGGATTCGATCAGGGACTACAGCATCGGCATCGTCCGCGGTGTCGGCTCCTCGGAAGCTGGCACGCGCGGCATGGATCGCGTTACCGCGACCACTGGCCTCGACAACATGGTCAGGATGCTCGACGCCGACCGTTTCGACGTGATGGTCACCGACCTCTTCAGCGGGCTCGCTGCGGTGAGGAAACTCAATCTGCAGGCCAGGATTTACCCGCTCTCGCCGCCGCTCGAGCGCATCCACATCTACCATTACCTGCACGAACGCCATCGCGATCTGGTGCCGAAGGTGGGCAAGGTGATCGCCCAGATGGAGGCAAGCGGCGAATTGGCGGCGCTGCGCGAAGCCCTGGTCAAGCAGGTCTTGAGCGCCCCGTAGCGGCCGCCGGTCAGCCCGCGCGAAGCCGCTCGCGGAACGCCACGGCTGCAATCAGCATGCCGACGCACCAGGCCACGACCGCGCGGTGAGGCTCCGCGCCGAGCAGCACCGTGAAGAGGCTCGTCAGCAGACACGGCACGATGGCCTTCCCCGTCTGGCTCATCAGTGCGAGCAGAAACGGCATCGCCGCGATCGATATTTGCAGGACATCCATATTGGAGAACGGTCTCGTATGATTTCAGAAGCCGCAGATGCCGAGCTTGCGCGGGCGCTTGCCGCGCCGGCTCTCCACGATGCGCTCGCCGCCATTCTCGGCCGAGCTGCCGTAATAGCGGTGATGGCCGCTTTGGTCGTGCAGATCGGCCGTCTCTGATGGTCCGGCCCGACGCGCGTCGCAGATGATCTTGCAAACGATCTTGGTGGTGTGACCCGACATTGCCGCCTCCAGCGAAAATCTTGTTGTTGTGGTCATCAGTCGCGACCGGTTCCGGCGGCGTTCACACGGCAGGGGCGCAATCGGGTTTCAGGACGGTTTCATCGCTTGCGGGCCACGCAATATTTTGCTTCGGGATTGTCGGCACCGCCTGCGGTGCTGCGTCCTTGGGATCTGTGCAGAAAAACAACGAGGTGACGATGCTTTACGCCATCCTGGCCTATCACGTGGAAGACGAGGTCATGTCCTGGACGCCGGAGCAGGACGCCGCGGTCGTGGCCAAAGTCATCGAGGTTCAGGCACCCTTGCGGGCCAGCGGCCAGTTTGGGCCGGCGGCCCGTCTGGATGGGACCCGAAAGGCCCGCACCTTGCGCGGTCCCGGCGCGGGCATGGTGCTGGACGGCCCGTTTGCCGAGACCAAGGAGCAGCTTTTGGGCTTTCACCTGATGGAATGCGCCACCGAGGAGGAGGCGATCGCGGCGGCGCGAAAGCTGCGTGCGGTCAATCCGACCGCGGTCTACGAAATCCGTCCGGTCAAGCTTTATGTGCCGGCCGACGGGTTCGGCGCGACATAGGGGTGAGATGGCGCTTACGCGTCCGGCTTGGGCCGGGCGATGGTGAAGCGCTGGATCACGAGCCCGCCGAAGGCGATGAACCACACGAAGGGCGCGATATGCGGCGCGAATGCCGCAACGATCGTGCCCGGAATGAACACCAGGAGCGGAAATAGCGAGGCCATCATCTCCTGGCGCCAGCCGCCCAGGATGGTCCACCACAGCCAGGCATTGAGGCCGGCGATCGCGGTGAGGTGCAGGCCGTAGAGCACCGCGACCGCGCTGCTCATGCCGTAATTGGTGTAGAGCCCGTTGGTCACAGGCAGCAGCACGATCGAGAGCAGGAAGAAAAGATTGAGGATCACCGCGCCACGACTGCCGACGGGCTGGCGCGCCAGCCGCCGGTGATGGCTGATCCAGAACACGCCGGCGATGATGAAGCTGAGCGCGAAGCCGGCGAGCTTGCCGGAATAGACATGGGCGAGGTCGCTCCAGCCGGGCGCGCCGGTGAACACCGCGGCCTTGGGCAAGTCATAGGCCAGCAGCGTCATGGCGACACCGAAAATGGTGTTGCTGAGCGATTCCAGCCGCCGCATCTCGAACTGGTCGGGCTTGAGCTCGGTCATGCCGGGGGCGCTTTTCGAAACTGGAACCTTGGCCGTCTTTCCCCCTAAATCCTAAACCCGGTTTCGTCCAGCCGCATTGCGATTCGCGGCGGGATCGCCGACTCTCGCCCTTTCACCGGGGCGATTCGTGGCAACATATCTGGACACGCTCAATGCGGAGCAGCGCCGCGCCGTGGAGCATGGCGTGGCCGAGGGCGCGACCGTGGGCGGCCCCCTGCTCGTCATTGCAGGAGCAGGCTCCGGCAAGACCAATACGCTGGCCCACCGCGTCGCGCATC
>NZ_JALBGZ010000491.1:0-4889 GCF_023006515.1 Bradyrhizobium sp. PRIMUS42 | reverse complement strand
CGGGTAAACGGCGGCGCTGGCGGCCGAGGTGATCGTCGCGGCGAGGGCCGCGGCGGCAGCCATGCGAAGCGCAATCCTGATAACGCTCATAAATCAACCTCCAAAAAATCAGCTGCCCCGATGTGCTTCCTCGGCCCGGGCAAATGGCTGTGCAGTTGCGGAACCTAACCGAAGAGAAAAGAGCTGTCCACTTATTCTAAAGACTTCGTAAACGACGCAACTGCTTCAAATCTAGACACTTTTATGAAGCTTGGGCATCCGGCGCGGCGCGGCGCCTGAGGTCGTCGGACGGCCCTCGCCTCGCCGGCTGGTGGTGCCTCCCTCTGCCACGGCGCGGCTCTCCTTGGTGCGGAACGATTGCGCCAGGCCGGCGCCGAAAAGCGCAAAGAATGGAATGCTGTAGCCGGGCACCTGCAGCGTGAAGTCCAGGCTCGAATGCAGCAGCGACAGCGTGGCGGTCGCCACCGCGGCCAGCGGGATGATGGCATCGCGCCGGCGCCCGAACACGCCCCTCGCCAGCACCAGCAGCATGATGGCCCAGCCGAGCGCCACCAGCAGCGCCATCGGAATGCCCACCTCGGAGGCAAGCTCCAGCGGCGTCGAATGCGCGGCATCCCAGATTCCGCGAATCGAGATGTTGGGGCTGCGGTACGGCGGGAAGGCCCATTGGAACGTGCCCATGCCGGTGCCGAACCAGGGATTGTCGCCGATGATCCGCAGCGTCGATTTCCACGCCTCGATGCGGCCCTCGTCGACCAGGCCCTGGCTGTCGAAGCGGCTGGAGACGCGGCCGCCGAGCAGTTGCAAGAGGCCGAGCCCGACGGCAAGGCCCGAGCCGAGCGAGATCCAGATGCCGGTACGCGGCGGCAGGTCCTTGCGCAGGAACAGCGTGAACGCGACGATCATCGCCAGCAGCGACAGGCCGACGCCGGCGCGCGAGGTCGTCATGAACATCGCCATCAGGCAGATCAGCAGGCAGCCAAGCTGCGGCAGGATCTCCTTTGGCGGGATCGCGCGCAGATCGAGCGACAGACGCCGCCATTCGACGTGCCGCTCCGGCAGCCGGCGGCGGACATCTTCCAGGATCAGCAGCATCCAGATCACCGCACAGGACCCGAAATAAGCCGCCGCCGTGTTGCGGTTGATGAAGGTGCCGGTGACGCTGCCGAGATACGCGGTCTTGTCCCGCCACAGGATCATGGTGGGCTCGATCAGGAACGAGAGCACGCCGTAGAGCGCGTAGGCCGCGCCCGAGATCGCGATCACCCACAGCAGGCGGCGTGCGCGGTCGCGATCGACGCCGACGGTGATGCCGAGAACGATGGCGAGGATGTTGGCGAGCGGCGCGCCGAGCGCGAAGAACGCCTCGTTCTTCACGATGGAAGCGGAAGGGGCGATCGGCACGCCGAGCAGATCCGAGGCCTGCTTCCAGATCGGCTGGAATGGCGCGACCCAGGGATGGTCGGAGAGCTGCTCATGCAGCACGAACGCGTAGGCCACAACGATCACGCCGATGCCGGCGAGCAGCCACAGATGCGGCGCCCGCAGATCGCGCGTCGGCGCGAAGATCACCGCAATCCCGAGACACAGGCACCAGAACGCGATCGACAGATCATTGGTCGAGCCGAACGGAAACGGCGCGCCGGCCACCACGAAGAACAGGATGAAGGTCGCGGGCAAGCTCCATGACCAACGTATCTTGGGAAGCCAGAGGCGCATCGTCGTTCTTGCGAGCCTTCTTGGGCTTAGAGGAAGCAATCGATCGGATAGATCTTCAGATCCACATTGAGGCGGCTGTTCCGGGTCTGCGCCCGGAATGCCAAGAATACTCCAAAGCTATCACTGCCCGGGTCGAGTTTTATTCCAGGGGTTAATTCGTCGGGCGGGACCAGAACGCCGATGTGCCGGTTGATGGCCGAAATCTCGATCCGCCCCTCCCCCTCGCCGAAATGCCCGCCGAGCTGCGTCACCGTGACTTTGGGCAGGCCGCGGCGCTGATGGCAGACCTCCTCCTCCCATAGCTTGGTCTGCTGGACCAGCGGTTTGCCCGCGCCATCGGGAACGACGATATCGGGGAAAGATGGGCGCAGCATCCCGAAGAACTTGCTCTCCTTGGAGTTCGCCGACAGCCGGATCGTAAACGACAGCTCGCCCCTGGCTCCCTTGAGGCGCGACAAGACCGGAGCGTCAGGCTCCGCGAAGACCATCACGTCGATGCGGTGGCGGACGCCTAGCTCTGCAGCAGCGCCGAGAGCCTGCCCGAGCGGTGCAAGCCCGAAGCCGACGGGGACGAGAGCCAAAAGACGGCAAAGTGTCCGAAAGCGCATGAAGCCCCTTGCAACAGTGCGGGATGCCCGATGACCGGCGCCCTGCGCAGTGGTGCCTTGATCTTATCCCGAACTCGTAGCCGCAGCAGAACCGCTTCGATCTAAACGAAAATGGCACCGGGACAAAGCCCCGGTGCCATCGTTTTTGCTCGATCAAGTCGGCGTCTTACGGCGCCAGCTTGACGTTGTTGCGGAAGATCAGGGCGTCGTTGGAGAGATTCACCGCATCCGAGCCGGTGGCCATGATCACGCGCAGGAACTGCAGGAATTTCGTAACTTCGACGTTGCGGGAGTTCGAGACGTAGATCACGTCGCCGTTCTTCATCATGACCTTGGTGGTAAGGAAGAAGCCACCGGGATCGCGGAGGTTCACGTTGAAGATGACCGGAACGGTCTCGGAAGTGTACTTGCTGACGTCGATGCCGAGCTGGGCCGCAACCTCGCGCGGCTCGCGGCGATAGAGGTAGACGGCAGCCGGATCAGCTTGACCATCCAGAAGACCACCCGACTTGCCGACGGCTTCGCCGAGGTTGATGCGCCAGGCATCGAAGTTGAACTCGCCGCTCTGACCGCTGGCGCCGAACGCCAGGAACTTCTGCTGCTCGCGATAGACATAGATGCTGTCGTCGGGGCGAACATAAACGTTGTTCTCGGGCGCCATCACGAGATTTTCGAACGGCACGGTGGCCCGCCGTCCGCCACGCTCCAGCATGACCCAGGTCTCGAAGCCTTGGCCCTTGATGCCGCCGGCGCGGGTGATCGCATCGAGCACGCGATCCTTGGCACCCGCCGCGCTCGCCGGATAACGCGCCGGCGAATTGACTTCGCCGAGCACGCTGATGAGCTGGGTGCGCTGCGAGGACATCGCGACGACCGCCTGTGGTTCGATGGCGCGGTTGCCGATCTTATCGACGATCGAGCGCTGGATTTGCACCGCCGTAAGCCCCGCAGCCTTGATCTGGCCGGCATAGGGCACGGTGATGAAGCCGTCATTGTCGACCGACTGATCCGGGATCGTCACATAGTTGCCCGGGCGGACGCCGGCTTCCGCCGGGATGAACAGACCGCCTGCCGCGGCTTCGAAGATGGTGACACTGACGACGTCGCCGATGCCGAATACGATGCTGGCCGGCGGCCGCTTGTCCGTGAACGCCCCCGCGAGCCCCTTGGGCTCATGGGTGTGCAGGATCTTCACCGTGGCCGGATTGAGCGGCACCAGCTCATAGGCCGGTGCGTTTTCAGTCTGAATCTTGTTGTTGACGTCGTCCGTGAGCGGACCCGAGCCGGGATTGGTCGAACAGGCTCCAAGCGACAACGCAGCCACTAGAAACGCCGGCTTCAATAAATATGACTTGGCAAAGGAATGCATGAATCGCGCCCCAGGAGTCCCCTATTAGCCCCTGATTGGTACGGCCTAGGGGGTGGTGCGACAAGGCTTCCCGGTGGTTAACGGAGCGATCCGTCGGCTACTGTTGCGTGCGGGCCACTCTTTGGGGCTTGGTTTAACCCTTTGTGACTATTTGTTGTATTTCGTGTGCCCGGTCGGCGAGCAAACCGCCCAACTCAAGGGCTCCCTGTGTCGAGCGCGAGGCTTCTTGGCCTCCCTCCGCTCTGCTAAGTCTGGGCCGTTAAGGATAGGAACTCCCATTGTCCGGCTTCCTTCTTGTCCCGCTGTTGGCAGGCTCCCTCCTTGGCGCCGCTGATCGCCCATGGGGCTCTGTTACCTCCTGCGCGCGATCCTCGTGCCAGGGCGCAGCCATCGTTGAGGTGGCCACCCCAGCCCTCTCCTCGGTTTGGAAGTTCAGCCGCACCCAGGGGGCCAAGGACGGCGAAAGCTTCGCAGCCATCACGAAGACGGCGGACACGACCCAATCCGACCCGGACTTCGCCGGCCTGATCGTCCGCTGCGCGCCGAAAGGCAAGATCGACGTGCTGGTGGCCTTGATCCGGCCCTTCCCGCCGCGGAGCCACCCCAAGGTCACCATCGCCGCGAGCAACGGCGGCACTCTGACCTTTGACGCCAGCATGGCTGCCGCCGGCGCCGCCGTGCTGCTGCCTGACGAGGTCTCGGCCTTTGCCGCCGGCAAATGGCAGACGACGCCCTCGCTGTCCGTGGTAGTCCGAGAAAGCGACAGCGAGATCAAGGGTATGGTGGCGCTGAATGGCTTGCGGGAGGCCTACCATTCGCTGCTGGCAAATTGCAGCCAATAGGCCCAATTTAGCCATACAACTTAAGGGTCTTTTTAGGGTGGGGAACCTAGGGTCCGAAGCACGGAGTGTTTCGGATGACCGCGTTTTTGATTTTCAGCTTTCTGGTAGGTGCCGTGCTGGGCCAACGCTTTCGCGTCCTGGTGCTGCTGCCGTTGACCTTCGTTATGGTGCTTGCCGCCGTCCCGGTCGGGCTGATGGTCGATGTCACCGTGCTCGATAGCCTGAAAGGTGTGGCACTCGCAGCTATCGCCCTCCAGGGCGGCTATCTCTTTGGGTCGGGCGCGCGCTTTGGCCTTGCCGCCGCACGTGCCGGGCGAGCCGTCGGTCGCCCGATCAAGGCCACGCGCTGAT
>NZ_JALBGZ010000490.1:0-4899 GCF_023006515.1 Bradyrhizobium sp. PRIMUS42 | reverse complement strand
GACGTTGCGGGCGCGCTCGCCGCGGCGGGCGCCAACGCCTTCGTCGCCGGCACATCAGTGTTCAGGGGCGGCACGCAGGAAGCCTACAAGACCAACATCGCCGCGATCCGCAACGCTGCGCTAGGGGCCCGCGGCGAAGCGATTTGAACTGGATCAAGCGGCGCAGCCGGACGGCGGAAAATCCCGCGGCTTTTACGGGTGTTGCAACGCGCGACGCCTAAAATTGCACTCTTGATCCGTACTCATCCGGACTTCACTGATTCGCGCAAATCACCGCAAGTGACTCCTGCTTGCTTTTGACGGGAGCACATCATGACGACGACCCTGGTTTGGACTGGCGTAGCGTTGTGGTTAGGGTTCAATGCGGCGATTGCGGCTCGCAGCTTCTACGTGGCGCGACCGGTGAAGGTCGTGGCTTCTGCTCGCATCATCCACCTTCATCGTCGCCGGGGCTGAGCGCCATGCAGATCGCACTCGTGAAGCGCCAGCTGAAGCGCAGGTGCCGGATCCCGCGCCGCCCGCATCCAGGCCTCGACTATTTTTTCGGCCGCCTCGAGCGTGCCGATGGCGCGCCCGACGACGATGTCCGGCTCGACAATTCGGACCTCGATCATTCGTTTTCCTCGCAGCGACGACACTGAGACTTCCTTTTCCGGACCCCTCCCATGAAACCGCACTGCCCGAACTGCTTGAAGGAAATGACCAAGGCATCCGCCTCGCGCAACCTGTTCAATTGCGAGCCTTGCCGCGAGATCATCCAGTATTTTGGCGGCAGCGCGGATCACGGCGAGCCCGGCCCGCATTTCTCCTGGCCGATCCGCCGCAAGCGCGTCGCCCACACCGCTCACGCGGCCTAATCCACTTCTCAAGTCGGCAGGCGGCCTATCCCGGCTCTTCGCCTGCATCGGGCTCGCGGACTTCCCCGGCCATCCGCGGCGGCCGCACCACGGTGACGGTGCAGGCCGCTTCCGCGGCCACCTTGGCCGAGACGCTGCCGAGCAGCATGCGTCTAAACGAGCCCTGCCGCGCGCCGATGATGACATGGTCGACCTGGTTAGCCTCGGCAAATTCCAGGATCGCGGCAGCGGGATCGACCGCCTCCAGCACATGAGCCGACAGCCGGCTCTCGTCCAATTTGAGCGGCGTCGCCCAATGCCTGAGCGCCACCAGACGGTCGATATGCTTGTTCGATCCCTGCTCGTCCAGCGTCCGGTCGATCGCGATCCGGTTCAGCTTGAGCACGTTGACGCAGGCAAGCCGCGCCGACGGCAAGGTGGCGAGGATGCGCTCGGTGGTCACGCGTAGCGCCTCGTTCAGCTCCGGTGCGCCTTCCACCGTGTCGAGCGCGACAGCGAGGATCGGGCTCGACGCGATTTGGGCGGCGACATCCGATTTCGCGCGCGGCGCCATGACGCCCTGGTTGAAGCGGCGGCGCCATGCGACGCCGAGGGAGTCGCGTTTGATCCGCTCCGAGCGCGTGGTGAGCTTGACCTGGTCCGGATGGGCGAGATCGAAGGCGAGCTGGGACGCCGTCGGATAGCGCCACACCGGCTCGATCTCGAGACAGCGCAACACCACCTCCTGAAGCCAGGGCGGATAGTCGGCGCGGAGCGTGCGCGGCGGGTACGGATCGCGCCACAGCCGGCGCCGCATCGCACGCAGCGTCTCGCCCTCGCCGAACGGCCGCTCGCCGGTGGTGAAGAAATACAGCAGCACACCGAGCGAAAACAGATCGCTGCGCGGATCGTCGCGCACCCCCGACAGCCGCTCGGGTGCCATGTAGGGCGCGGTGCCGTAAGGCAGGCGGAACTCCTCCTGCAAAAGATCCGGCAGGTGGTTGTGATGCGACAGGCCGTAGTCGATCAGCACCGCCTCGCCGCTCTCGCGGAACATGATGCTGCTCGGCTTGATGTCGTGATGAATCACATTCTGCCGGTGGAGATCGGCAAGCGCGGTTGCGATCTTGGCGACGAGTTGCCGCGCCTCGTCATACGGCAGCGGCAGCTCGGGCAGCCTCTTGTAGAGCGTGGTGCCGCCGATGCGTTCGATCACGACATAGGCCTGACGCGCGAAATCGCCGGTGCCGAAACAGGTCGGGACGTGCGGACCCGCGAGCCGCGGCAGGATCATCATCTCCATCTCGAAGGAGACGATCGCGGCGGGATCCTCGCCCTCCGACACCCTCGGGATCTTCATCAGCAAGGGCACGTCGATGCCGGGATGGGTGACCGTCCACAGCGTCGCCATGCCGCCGGCATGAACGCATTCTCCGATGGTGTAACCGTCGATCTCCGCGCCGGATTTGACCAGTGATTTCGGCATAGCCGTCAGCGCCCCTGCGACAGGCGGTCGGCAAGCCAGTGCGGCAGGCCGTTGTCGCGGATCCTGCTTGCTGCGGTCGCGATGTCATAGGGCGCGCGGCAATAGGTGATCTGGCAGGATTCGGTGTCGAACAAGACGAAGGCTGCCGACGGATCGCCGTCGCGGGGCTGGCCGACCGAGCCGAGCACGGCGAGCCATTGCCGTCCGCGCAGCAGCTGCACTGGGACGTCGGTCTTCGGCACGAAGCTCGTCATCTTCGCCGTCACCGACATCGAATAGAGCGCGGGACGATGGATATGGCCGCAGAAGGTGACATGGGCGGGTGTCGCAATCAGGCTCTTGGCGGCGTCGACCGTCGAGCGGACATAGTGCCAGCGCTGGGGGTGAGAGGCTTCCGAATGCACAAAGAGTCGACCGCTGTCCTCTACCAGCATCGGCAAGTCAGCCAGGAACCGCCGCTGCGCGGTGTCGAGCCGGCCGCGGGTCCACTCGATCGCGATTTGCGCCTCGGCGTTCATGGTCTCTGCCGAGGAATTGACCGCCTGGTCGTGATTGCCGCGCACGGCGACAGCACCCTGGGCGACGAGCTCCATCGCGGTATCCACCACCCACTCGGGATCTGCGCCATAACCGACGAAATCGCCGAGCAGGACAAACCGCTCCGCGCCCTTCGCACGGGCGACCTTCAGACAGGCCTCGAAGGCCTGCCGGTTGCCGTGGATATCAGAAAAAACAGCTAGGAGCACGCACCCTCCACCCTCAGGTCTTATCGAAAGCCGATAAGGCCAAATTGAGGGAGGTCAAAACCATGCGCCAGCGCCGCGCCGTTTACCAGCGCGCCGCTGTCACGATGCTGAAGAGCCTATTGCTCGTCCTTCGGGGGCATCCGGGGCGGCGGCAGCGGGGTGAACACCGCGCCTTGCGCGCCGGCGGGCGGGGCGATGAACTCGCCGGTCGAGGAGTCGCCGCCGGTCGTCTCCATGATCGTCTTGGGCGTCACATATTCGCGGACCATGTCGATGAGACTGCCATCGCCGCCGCCGAAATCGGCGGCGCGGCCGCCTTGCGGATGTCCCAGGGCGATCTCGTTCTCCGCGGCATGGGTCTTGTCGGCGAGCCTGTCATCGTAGGGCACGCGGAAGGCCCGCGGGATGCCGCTCGGGCGATTGTCCTCATCCAGCTGCTCGACCCACAGATAGATCGAGCCGGGATCGCCCTGAAGCGAATGCGGCTCGACGATGCGGGCCTTCAGCAGCTTGAAGGTCGCCGGCAGCCGGTCGGCGCTGGCCCAGCCGAGCAGCCCGCGCATTTCGGTGAAGCTGACGACGTAAAAGGCGCTGGTCACGACCACGGCGATCGCCTTCAGCGACCAGTGCAGGCGCGCGTAGACCAGCACGATCAGCAGCAGCGCGCCGATGACGGCGTAGGCGACTGACAGCGTCAGGATGACCGTTTGCAGGCTAGTCACGGCGCACCCTCTTAGCGTTACTGCTCACACCGGTCCTCGGGTCGAGATCGGCGCCGTTGCGCCAACTGCTGCGGAACGTCTCCAGCAGCGATTTCGGCCGCTGGTCCACGTTGATCACCTTGCCCTCGGCATCGAGCCGGAAGCGCACCGCGGTCTTTTCGTCGCCGGTATGGTCGAGCGTGAACTTGTTGTCGAACACCACCTGAGCCGTTGGATTGAGCTTCTGCACCTTCACATTGGCTGTGACAGGTTCGCCCGTCGTCGCCACGAAATGCGAGACATTGACGGTGTACTCGCCGGCCACGATGCCTCGCACCGTGACAATTTCCTCGCGGATGGGCGAGGCAATCTTCTTGCCGGCGACGACGATGAAGTCGTTGGCGCCGCCCCGGTCGTCGCGGTCGAGGGTGAGGAAGCCGGCCTCGCGGTGGCGATACCAGGCGATGTTGCCGACGGGATCCTGCACGAACAGGTCGAGATCGTCGGGGTGACTGTCCGGCCAGTCCAGCGTGATCATGAACTCGGCCTTGGAGTCGATCTTGCCTTCCTTGGCGTCCGGGGAGACCGCGAGCAGCGCCAGGAAGAAGAGAAACGCGATCACCTGGAGCGCCTTGAACAGCATCACGCCCAGCGGATCGAACGGCTCCTCGCGCGGATAGAGACCGAAATCATCCATCATGACGAGGTTCCGGCGCCTTTGCGCTCAAGTACCGGCGTCACATAGGTCTCGGTCAGCACCACCGCATCCGAGAACACCCGCTGGGTCGCGGCGTCCAGCATGTAGTACTGGATGCGGACCAGGATCGAGCCGACGAGGCCGGCGAGCGTCGTGTACATCGCGACGGCCATGCCGTCGCTCATCAGCCCCATCGAGGAGCGCATCGCGACCTTGTCGGCGGCGTCCAGCCCCGCGATCGGCGCCAGCATGATGATGAAGCCGACGATGGTACCGAGCAGCCCAAGCTTCATCAGCGTGTCCGAGACGAAGGCGCCGAACCCGTTGGAGCCGCGCAGCCGGTCGGCGAGCGTCCGCAGCAGCAGCGTCTGGTCGACCGGCCGGTAATCCTGCGCGGCGGCCTTGGTCACCAGGCTCTCGATGTGATCGCGTA
>NZ_JALBGZ010000048.1:0-18280 GCF_023006515.1 Bradyrhizobium sp. PRIMUS42 | reverse complement strand
GGTCGGCGACATCATCGTCGCAGGCGCCGAGATGGGCCGCGTCCGCGCGCTGATCTCGGATCAGGGCGAGACCGTGCAGGAAGCAGGTCCGTCGGTGCCGGTCGAAGTGCTCGGCTTCAACGGTCCGCCGGAAGCCGGCGATCGTCTCGCCGTGGTCGAGAACGAAGCCCGCGCCCGCCAGGTCACCAGCTATCGTGCGCACCAGAAGCGCGAGAACGCGGCTGCCTCGATCTCCGGCATGCGCGGCTCCCTCGAGCAGATGATGTCGCAATTGAAGACCGCGGGCCGCAAGGAATTCCCGCTGATCATCAAGGCCGACGTGCAAGGCTCGCTGGAAGCGATCCTCGGCTCGCTGGAGAAGCTCGGCACCGACGAAGTCGCAGCCCGCATCCTGCATGCCGGCGTCGGCGGCATCTCGGAATCCGACGTGACGCTGGCCGAAGGCTTCAACGCCGCGATCATCGGCTTCTCGGTTCGTGCCAACAAGGAGGCCGCTGCGGCCGCCAAGCGCAACGGCATCGAGATCCGCTACTACAACATCATCTACGACCTCGTGGACGACGTGAAGAAGGCGATGAGCGGCTTGCTCGCGCCGACCTTGCGCGAAACCATGCTGGGCAATGCCGCCATCCTGGAGATCTTCAACATCTCCAAGGTCGGCAAGGTCGCCGGCTGCCGCGTCACCGACGGCACCGTGGAACGCGGCGCCAATGTGCGCCTGATCCGCGACAACGTCGTCGTGCACGAGGGCAAGCTGTCGACGCTGAAGCGCTTCAAGGATGAAGTGAAGGAAGTCCAGTCCGGTCAGGAATGCGGCATGGCCTTCGAGAACTACCACGACATGCGCGCCGGTGACGTGATCGAGTGTTACCGCGTGGAGACGATCCAGCGCTCCCTGTAAGTCCAAATCTTACCGAAGCGCCCGGATCTTTTTGAGCTGAAATTGCGGGAGTGCGATGGCCGGATTTTTTCCGGCCATCCACCCCTCTTCGTTTCAACAGGACAAATGACAATGCCCGTGTCCCAAACACGGGCATGACGAGGTGATTTTCGAGAATGCCACGCCATCATCAGAAAAAGAGTTCCGCACCCGGCGGAGGCTCGCAACGTCAGTTGCGCGTCGGCGAGCAGGTTCGCCACGCGATGGCCGAGATTCTGGCGCAAGGCAATGTGCATGATGCGGATCTCGAAGGTCACATCATCACCGTGCCGGAGGTGCGGATGTCGCCCGACCTGAAGCTCGCGACGGTCTATGTGATGCCGCTCGGTGGCCGCGACACCGAGATCGTCATCGCTGCGCTCGAACGCAACAAGAAGTTCTTGCGCGGCGAAGTCGCGCGGCGCGTTAACCTGAAATTTGCACCTGACCTTCGCTTCCGCGTCGACGAACGATTCGACGAAGCGGAACGGATCGAGAAGCTTTTGCGAACACCTGCGGTGCAGAAGGATCTCGAACAGGACCTGGAACAGGATCGGGAAGAAGAACAATGACAATGGACCCCGCTCACGGCACGATCGGCGGCGAAGAGGCCGATCAGCGCGACGTGCAGAAAAATAATTTTGCGGACCTCGGCGGCAGTTCTCAGCCGCATCAGGAGCCGCGCCGCGTCAACAATGATCCGCGTGCCAATAACAAGCAAAAGGGCAACCAGGTTCGCCGCGACCGGCGCGACGTCCATGGCTGGGTCGTGCTCGACAAGCCGATCGGCATGACCTCGACGCAGGCGGTTGCGGTGCTGAAGCGCCTGTTCAACGCCAAGCGCGCCGGACACGCCGGCACGCTTGATCCGCTCGCCTCGGGCGGGCTGCCGATCGCGCTCGGGGAAGCCACCAAGACCGTTCCCTTCGTCATGGACGGCCGCAAGCGCTACCAGTTCACGGTGTGCTGGGGCGAGGAGCGCGACACCGACGACATCGAGGGCCGGGTCACCGCGACCTCGGACCAGCGTCCGACCCGTGAGGCCATCCTGGCCCTCCTGCCCCGCTTCACCGGGGTGATCGAGCAGATCCCACCGCGTTATTCCGCGATCAAGATCCAGGGCGAGCGCGCCTATGACCTCGCCCGCGACGGCGAGGTCGTCGAACTGGCTGCCCGTCCCGTCGAGATTCACCATTTAACCCTTGTGGATCAACCGGATAACGACCGGGCCGTGTTCGAGGCCGAATGCGGCAAGGGCACCTATGTCCGCGCCCTTGCCCGCGATATGGGCCGGATTCTAGGCACTTTCGGCCATATCTGCGCGCTACGGCGGACCCTGGTCGGCCCATTTGGCGAAAACGACATGATTCCGCTGGATCAGCTGGAGGCTTTGTGCGATAGAGCCGCGTCCGGCGAGGGTAGCCTCGCGGACGCGCTTATGCCCGTTGAGACCGCGCTGGACGACATCCCGGCACTGGCCGTCACTCGGGCCGATGCGGCAAGGCTCCATCGGGGCCAGGCCGTTTTGTTGCGCGGACGGGATGCGCCCACTTGTAGCGGCACAGTCTATGTCACGGTGGCAGGCCGGCTTCTCGCGCTTGCTGAAGTCGGCAATGGCGAAATCATCCCCAAGCGTGTGTTCAACCTGACCGGCCTGACTGCCTCAGCCGGTCGCAACGAGAGAAATTGACGATGTCGATTGCCGCAGAACGCAAAGCGGAAGTCATCAAGACGAATGCCAACAAGGCCGGCGACACCGGCTCGCCCGAGGTCCAGGTCGCGATCCTGTCGGAACGCATCAACAACCTCACCAACCATTTCAAGACCCACGTGAAGGACAACCATTCGCGTCGCGGCCTCTTGAAGCTGGTCTCGACCCGCCGCTCGCTGCTCGACTACCTCAAGAAGCGGGACGAAGCACGGTACAAGGCGCTGCTCGAGAAGCACAACATTCGTCGTTAACAGTTCTTGCGCGCGCCAACGGCGCGCGTTTTCGCACGCGGCTTCGAACGAAAGCGCCTATTTTAAGCTTTTTGATCGAGGCTGCGCGCACGTCGGATGCGAGCCGTTGACGGCTGGCATCCGGGGCACGATCGGCGAAGACCGCGGTTCGGTGTTCGCATTCGCGCCGACTGAAAGTCCAGCAGCAATCCGGCGGCTGGGCACAACGGGCAAGGCGCCCGTATGACCCGAAAGGATGGACGCCATCCGAAATCCAAAAACCATGGCAGGATCGCAGGACGCTGATCACCCGCTTCGATCAGCGTCCCGCAATCTTGCGCATGGTTTTTGTTTTTCGGGGCCATCCTTCTTTCGAGAACCCATGAAAGAAGACCTCTATGTTCAATAAGCATTCAGTCGAGATCGACTGGGGCGGACGCCCTCTCAAGCTGGAAACCGGCAAGATCGCCCGCCAGGCCGACGGCGCCGTCGTCGCCACCTATGGCGAGACCGTGGTGCTTGCCACCGTCGTCGCGGCGAAGGCGCCGCGCGAAGGCGTCGACTTCCTGCCGCTGACCGTCGACTACCAGGAAAAGACCTACGCTGCGGGCCGCATTCCCGGCGGCTATTTCAAGCGCGAGGGACGTCCGACCGAGAAGGAGACGCTGGTCTCCCGCCTGATCGACCGTCCGATCCGTCCGCTGTTCGTCGACGGCTGGCGCAACGAGACCCAGGTGATCGTCACCGTGCTCTCGCATGACATGGAAAACGACCCCGACATCGTCGCGCTGGTGGCCTCGTCGGCGGCGCTGACCCTGTCGGGCGCACCGTTCAAGGGCCCGATCGGCGCGGCCCGCGTCGGCTTCGCCAATGACGAGTTCATCCTCAACCCGACGCTCGACGAAATGGTCGACACCCAGCTCGACCTCGTCGTCGCCGGCACCGCCGACGCCGTGCTGATGGTGGAATCGGAAGCCAAGGAACTGAACGAAGAGATCATGCTCGGTGCGGTGATGTTCGGTCACCGCCACTTCCAGCCGGTGATCAACGCGATCATCGAGCTCGCCGAGAAGGCCGCCAAGGAGCCGCGCGAAGTCACCACGATCGACAATTCCGCGCTCGAAAAGGAAATGCTCGGCATGGTCGAGCAGGAGCTGCGGGCTGCCTACGCCATTCCGGTCAAGCAGGATCGCTACGCCGCGGTCGGCAAGGTCAAGGAAAAGGTGATCGCCCACTACTTCCCGGAAGGGCAGGAGCCGAAATACGACAAGCTGCGCATCGGCGGCGTGTTCAAGGAGCTCGAAGCCAAGATCGTTCGCTGGAACATCCTCGACACCGGCAAGCGCATCGACGGTCGCGACAGCAAGACCGTGCGCAACATCGTCGCCGAAGTCGGCGTGCTGCCCCGCGCCCACGGTTCGGCGCTGTTCACCCGCGGCGAGACCCAGGCGATGGTCGTGACCACGCTCGGCACCGGCGAGGACGAGCAGTACATCGACGCGCTTTCTGGAACGTACAAAGAGACGTTCCTGCTGCACTACAACTTCCCTCCCTACTCGGTCGGTGAGACCGGTCGCCTCGGCGGCACCAAGCGCCGCGAGATCGGCCATGGCAAGCTGGCCTGGCGCGCGATCCACCCGGTGCTGCCGCCGCACCACGAATTCCCCTACACCACGCGCGTGGTGTCGGAGATCACCGAGTCGAACGGCTCGTCCTCGATGGCTTCGGTCTGCGGCGCTTCGCTGGCGCTGATGGATGCCGGCGTGCCGCTGAAGCGGCCGACCGCGGGCATCGCGATGGGCCTGATCCTGGAAGACAAGCGCTTCGCAGTTCTCTCGGACATCCTCGGCGACGAGGACCATCTCGGCGACATGGACTTCAAGGTCGCCGGCACCGAGCAGGGTATCACCTCGCTCCAGATGGACATCAAGATCGAGGGCATCACCGAAGAGATCATGAAGGTGGCGCTCGCCCAGGCCAAGGATGGACGTATCCACATCCTCGGCGAGATGGCCAAGGCGCTCACCAACGCCCGTGCCGAGCTCGGCGAGTACGCGCCGCGCATCGAGACCTTCAAGATCGCCACCGACAAGATCCGCGAAGTGATCGGCACCGGCGGCAAGGTGATCCGCGAGATCGTCGAGAAGACCGGCGCCAAGGTCAACATCGAGGACGACGGCACCGTGAAGGTCGCCTCCAGCGACGGCGAGGCGATGAAGGCCGCGATCAAGTGGATCAAGTCGATCGCGTCCGATCCGGAAGTCGGCCAGATCTATGACGGCACCGTCGTCAAGGTGATGGAGTTCGGCGCCTTCGTGAACTTCTTCGGCTCCAAGGACGGCCTCGTCCACATCAGCCAGCTCGCTTCGGCGCGCGTGCAGAAGACCTCCGACGTCGTCAAGGAAGGCGACAAGGTCAAGGTCAAGCTGCTCGGCTTCGACGACCGCGGCAAGACCCGCCTGTCGATGAAGGTCGTCGACCAGACCACCGGCGAAGACCTCGAAGGCAAGGGCGGCGAGGGCGAGAAGGCTCCGCGCGAAGCCGCCGGCGAGTAAGTCTCGCACCCGGTCAGAAACACGAAGGGCGGCCGAAAGGCCGCCCTTTTTTGTTTGTGCTCACCCTGGCCGATCTGCGCTCCCTCTCCCGCTTGCGGGAGAGGTGAAGCAACACCGCGTCAGGACGCCGCGAGATCGTACCGGTCGAGGTTCATCACCTTGGTCCAGGCCTTGGCGAAGTCCTGCACGAACTGCTGCTTGGAATCCGACGTGGCATAGACTTCCGCGTAGGCGCGAAGTTGCGAGTGCGCGCCGAAGATCAGGTCGACGCGCGTGCCGGTCCACTTCACCGCATTTGTCTTGCGGTCCCGGGCCTCGTAGCTACCGTCAGCCGCCGGCGTCCACTGCGTGCTCATGTCGAGCAAATTGACGAAGTAGTCGTTGCTCAGCGTGCCCACCTTCGCGGTGAGAACACCGTGCTTCGAACCGTTCGCATTGGCACCGAGCACACGCAGGCCGCCGATCAGCGCCGTCATCTCGGGGCCGGTGAGCCTCAGGAGCTGCGCGCGATCGACGAGGGCTTCTTCCTGCTGCAGGAACTGATGCTTCTTGCCGACGTAGTTGCGGAAACCATCGGCCCGCGGCTCGAGCGGCGCGAAGGACTCCGCGTCGGTCTGCTCCTGCGAGGCATCCATGCGGCCCGGGGTGAAGCCGACCTTCACGTCGACGCCGGCATCCTTCGCGGCCTTCTCGACCGCGGCGGTACCGCCGAGGACGATGAGATCCGCGAGTGAGACCTTCTTCGCGCCGGACGACGCGTTGAAGTCCTTCTGGATCGCTTCGAGCTTGCCGAGCACCTTGGAGAGCTGAGCCGGCTGGTTCACCTCCCAATCCTTCTGCGGGGCAAGGCGGATGCGCGCGCCGTTGGCGCCGCCACGCTTGTCCGAGCCGCGGAACGTCGAGGCCGACGCCCAGGCGGTCGAGACCAGCTCTGAGACCGAGAGGCCCGAAGCCAGGATCTTGGTTTTCAGCGCCGCGATGTCCTGGTCGCTGACCAGCTCGTGATTCACGGCCGGAATCGGATCCTGCCAGATCAACGTCTCCTTCGGCACCTGCGGACCGAGATAGCGCTGGATCGGGCCCATGTCGCGATGGGTCAGCTTGAACCAGGCGCGGGCGAAGGCGTCCGCGAACTGATCGGGGTTTTCGAGGAAGCGCCGCGAGATCTTCTCATAGGCGGGATCGAGGCGCAGCGAGAGGTCGGTGGTCAGCATCGTCGGCCGATGCTTCTTCGACTTGTCGAAGGCGTCAGGAATGATCGCCTCGGCGCCCTTTGCCGTCCACTGCTGCGCACCGCCCGGGCTCTTGGTCAGCTCCCATTCGTACTTGAACAGGTTCTCGAAGAAGTTGTTGCTCCACTTGGTCGGCGTCGTCGTCCAGGTCACCTCGAGGCCGCTGGTAATGGAATCGCCTGCCAGACCCGAAGCGTGCTTGCTCTTCCAGCCGAGGCCCTGATCTTCCAGCGCGCCCGCTTCCGGCTCCGGTCCGACCAGCGAGGGATCACCTGCGCCATGGGTTTTGCCGAAGGTGTGACCACCGGCGATCAGCGCAACGGTTTCCTCGTCGTTCATCGCCATGCGGGCGAACGTCTCGCGGATGTCCTTGGCCGCAGCAATCGGATCCGGCTTGCCGTTCGGGCCTTCCGGATTGACGTAGATGAGGCCCATCTGCACCGCGCCGAGCGGCTCGGCGAGCTGACGTTCGCCGCTGTAGCGCTCATCGCCGAGCCAGGTGCCCTCGGGACCCCAATAGAGCTCTTCGGGCTCCCAGACGTCGGCGCGGCCGCCGGCGAAGCCGAAGGTCTTGAAGCCCATCGATTCCAGCGCGACGTTGCCGGCGAGCACCATCAGATCGGCCCAGGAAATCTTGCGACCGTATTTCTGCTTGATCGGCCAGAGCAGACGGCGCGCCTTGTCGAGATTGGCGTTGTCGGGCCAGCTGTTGAGCGGAGCGAAACGCTGCTGGCCGGCGCCGGCGCCGCCGCGGCCGTCGGTGGTGCGGTAGGTGCCCGCACTGTGCCAGGCCATGCGGATCATCAGGCCGCCATAGTGACCGAAGTCGGCGGGCCACCACTCCTGCGAGTCGGTCATCAGAGCGGTGAGGTCCTTGATGACCGCGTTCAGGTCGAGCGTCTTGAATTCCTTGGCATAGTCGAACTCCTTGCCCATCGGATCGGACAGGTTGGAATTCTTATGCAGCATCTCGATGCTGAGCTGCGTCGGCCACCAGTCGCGGTTCGCCGGCACGCGTTTTCCACCCGAAAACGGGCACTTCGAAGTGTCGTCCATGAATACCTCCTCTGGTGGCGTCGAACTCGCGCCTTTGACCAGGTTGAATCACTCTAAGCGCCGCCTCCTATCAGGTAAAGTTGACTTTAATGATCGCTGCGATAGGATTTTCTGATGATCAACCTGACGCTGCGCCAGCTCCGGTATTTCGACGCGTTGGCGCGGCACGGCCATTTCGGCCGCGCGGCTGAGTCCTGCTCGATCTCGCAACCGGCCTTGTCGATGCAGATCAAGGAGTTGGAGGAGACGCTCGGCGGCTTGCTGCTGGAGCGCAGCGCCCGGCAGGTGGCGCTGACCCGGTTCGGCGAGGAGCTCGCACAACGCGTCCGCGACATTTTGCGCTCGGTCGATGAGCTCGGCGATTTCGCCCGCGCCTCCCAGGATCGCTTCGTGGGCCGGCTGCGCATCGGCATGATCCCGACGATCGCGCCTTATCTCCTGCCCACGATCACCAAGAATCTCACGCGACTGCATCCGGAGCTCGACATCCGCGTGCGCGAGACCATGACGCCGCGGCTGATCCAGGAATTGGTGGAGGGGCGGCTCGACACCGCCATCGTGGCGCTGCCGGTGTCCGAACCCTCGCTCACCGAGGTCGCCCTGTTCGAGGAAAAATTCCTGCTGGTCCGGCCGGGTGCGGATGAGGGAACGCCGGCACCTTCGCGCGAGATGATGCGCGAGATGCGGCTGCTGCTGCTCGAGGAGGGCCATTGCTTCCGCGATCAGGCGCTGTCGTTCTGCAACATGCAATCGGCGCCGCCGCGCGAGATGCTGGATGCCAATTCGCTGTCGACGCTGGTCCAGATGGTCAGCGCCGGCATCGGCGTCACCTTGATACCGGAGATGGCGGTGCCGGTGGAAACGCGATCGGCCTCGGTCTCGCTCGCGCGCTTCCGCGATCCGCAACCATCCCGCACCATCGGCATGGTCTGGCGCAAGACCAGCCCACTGGCCCGGCAGCTGCTGCAGATCTCCGAGGTGGTGTGCCTGTCGGCCGGCAAGGCGCGCCCGCGTCCTGCCGTGCGCAATCACCGGACCTGAGCGCCGGATGTCGCATCCGGTCATCCGCCCCGCCCGCGCAGACGAATACGACGAGGTCGGCCGCGTCTGGATGGAGAGCTGGGTCTCGACCGGCCTCGGCGAGGCCAGCGACTTCCTGCTGGCAAATCTGCGCGCGCGCGTCCGGCGCGAGATCGAGGACGGCTGGAGCCTGTTCGTCGCCGACGATCACGGCACGATCGCCGCCATGCTGGCGCTGCATGTGCCGAAGCTCTATCTCGACATGCTCTTCGTCGGGCCCGCCTATCAGGGCCGGTCCCTCGGACGGACATTGCTCGCCTTCACGCGCACGCAAATGCCCGACGAGATGCATCTGCGCTGCGTGCGCGAGAACGAAAAAGCCTGGCGCTGGTACGAGCGCGAAGGTTTTGTGTTCGAGCAGGAAGCGGTCGAGCCGTCGAACGGGTTCGTGATGAAGTATTATCGGTGGAAGCGGCGACGGCCAACCGGATAGACGCCGACCTCCGGGTGCAGCTTGCGGTTGTCACACTCCCACCCTATTGTGGCGAAGCCGATGACCTCCTGCCTCTGATCTCCCGGAATTCATGGTTCGCATTGCTGTCTCGCTGATCGCGCTCCTGTCCATTTGGACCTCGGCAGTCGCGCAAACTCCTCCAACACCCGCCGCGCCTCCCGCTCAGACGGCGGCGCCGGCCAAGCCGGCAGTCAAGAAGGCGACGCCGAAGGCCAAACCGACTGCACAACAACCGGTCGCGGCTGCGAGCGGCCCCTGTCAGATCGGCGTCATTTCCGCGATCGGAGACCAGTTCTCGGTGCAACATGTCGGCCTCACGATGTTCGGCAACGAGTACATGGAGGCGCCGATCGAGACGTGGGGTATCGATGATCTATTCGTCGCGAGGGTTCGCGCCGCGGCTCCCGGCACGGCTGTCCGAAAGATCGCTTACGCAAAGGGAGCCTTCAAGCCATACTATCATCCGGAAGCGAAACTGTTCCGCAATGACCGTGACGACCTGACGGTCCTGGTGCGGCAGATCGTCGACGGTGCAAATTGCGAACGCTACGTCGTAGCCACCAAAGCCCGCGTTTCGGTTGATGGCACCAACCAATCAATCGAAGGCCTCGGGGTCTACAAGAATTGGGCGAGCCCTTTCGGGCGCGGCGTCGTGGTTGCCTATTTCCGTATCAACGTTTTTGACGGACGAACTTTCGACATCCATCGAGCGCCTACCCGGAGCTTCGGAGATGCGATTGCTTCGAGTTTTTCCAACAAGAACGACAATATGCAGATCCTCAACAATCTCGAGTTTCCCAAGACTCCTGAACAGGTGACCAACAGTGCATTGCTGCGTGACAGCACACGCAGCCTGCTCACGGCCCAGCTGGACAAGTATCTACCCGCGTACATCAAGGGCGAGTAAGCGCATTTGCCGACGGGACACGACAAAGGCTATTGCTCGGCCGCTTCCTGCGGCCGGACTCCGTTCAACGTTATGCCCCGGCTGGTCGTCGTTGCGGCTGTCGTGTGGTGCTTTTCGATATCTGCTTGGGCGCAGACCAAATCAGGACCACCAGGGACGGAGACGGCAGGACCATCCGTCAAGCAAGCCAACAGCAAGACGACTACTCGGCGGGAAGCAACGGGCAAGCCCGCCCCCGTGGTCGGCGGCTCGTGCGACGTCGGTGTCGTGGTCACTACCGGCGACGAGTTCACCGTGCTGACGACCGGCTTGACCGTATTTCAGAACAAGAAGATGGTGGTCCCGATCCCAGGCTGGGGACTCAACGATCTAATCTTCGCGCGGACTCGCGCCGCGATCCCTGCCGGCATGTCCGTCCTGAGAATCCCCTACAACCCTACGAAATTTCCTCCCCGCGATGAGTCCAAGGACACATTGAAGGACAGGCTGTTCCGCGATCTCAACGCGGAACTGGCCGAATACATGCGCCAGGTCGCGAAAGGAACGAATTGCCGGCACTATATCCAGATCCTCAATTCAATCAGCCCTATCGGGTCATCCAACTACACGGTCCGCGGCTTCGGCATCCTCAACCAGGATGTGGTGCTCGGGCGTCGCATCTATCTCTACGCCCTGGCGTTTATCCGCATCTTTGACGGGCGCGACTATTCCGTTGTTAGACAGAGCTCTGCGCTGATCAACATGCATCATTCCCTGGCGGTGCAGAGGCTTCTGGGCAAACAAATCGGCGGCCCCTATCGCGAATTACCCGCAGAATCGTTCCCAACGCGCCCTGAAGATGCCGCCGCCAATCCCGCACTGCGCGACGACGTACGCGCCATGCTGACGGAAAGCCTCGATAAGACGTTGCCGCTCTTGCTTGGACTTCGACCAGCAGTGCGCCTAAGCGATACCAAACAACATTGACCCACATGTCGTTTATGCTGGTTGGCTTCTACCCTGCACGCTGTTGGCCTTCCCGCCGATGAAAGGTTCCCCGCCATGATCAAGCTCTATTGGTCGCCCCGCTCGCGCTCGTTCACGACACTCTGGTTGATGGAAGAGAGCGGCCTTGCCTATGAGCGCGTGCTGACCGACATCTCGACCGGCGCGCAGAAGGCGCCGGATTTCCTCAAGGTCAACCCGATGGGGAAGGTGCCGGCGCTCAGCGACGGCGACGCGGCACTCGGCGAAGCCGCCGCCATCTGCGCCTACATTGCCGATCGCTATCCCGAGACGAAGCTTGCGCCTGGGGTGACCGATCCGCGCCGTGCGCGCTATCTGCAATGGCTCTTCTTTTCGCCGGGCTGCATCGAGCCCGCCATCATCCAGATCTTCACCAAGATCGAAATCCCGACCTCGACCGCCGCCTGGGGCAGCGCGACGCAGGTGTTCGACGTGCTGGAGGCCGCGCTCGAGAAGGGGCCCTGGATTCTCGGCGAAGAATTTTCGGCCGCCGACATCACGATCGGCTCGGGCCTGAATTTCGCGGTGCGTCTGTTCAAGATGGTGCCGTCGCGCCCGGCGTTCGACGCCTATCTCGCGCGCTGCATGGCGCGGCCGGCATTCCAGCGCGCGGAGAAGATCGCGGCAGGGTGAGGCAGCTCTCGTAGGATGGGCAAAGGCGCCTTCGCCGTGCCCACCATCTGCAATTATTAAGAGACGGTGGGCACGTCGCTTACGCTCCTTTGCCCACCCTACGGAAACTGCGAACGCTTCATTCCGCCTTCAGATCGTCCGGCCTCGGCATCAGGACGATGTTGTAGCCGGAATCGACATAGTGGATCTCGCCGGTCACGCCGCCGGACAGATCCGACAGCAGATACAGCGCCGAGCCGCCGAGCTCGTCGAGCGTGACACCGCGGCGGAGCGGCGAATGCTTCTGCATGTAAGCGAACATCGCACGCGCCTCGCCGATGCCCGAGCCGGCGAGCGTGCGGATGGGGCCTGCGGAGATGGCGTT
Organism: Bradyrhizobium sp. PRIMUS42; assembly: GCF_023006515.1. Lineage (NCBI taxonomy): Bacteria > Pseudomonadati > Pseudomonadota > Alphaproteobacteria > Hyphomicrobiales > Nitrobacteraceae > Bradyrhizobium > Bradyrhizobium sp. PRIMUS42. Next base: position 6,134 of record NZ_JALBGZ010000048.1, on the reverse strand, counting down.
GACACGGATGCCGCGTGGTCCGAAATCGGAGGCGAGATAGCGCACGGAGGCTTCCAGCGCCGCCTTGGCCACGCCCATCACGTTGTAGTTCGGCATCGCGCGCTCCGAGGCGCCGAAGGTCAGCGTGATCATGCTGCCGCCCTCCGTCATCAGCTCTGCGGCGCGCTTTGCGATTTCCGTGAACGAGAAGCAGGAGATCACCATGGTGCGCGAAAAGTTCTCGCGGCTGGTGTCGGCGTAGCGGCCCTTCAGCTCGTTCTTGTCGGCAAAGCCGATGGCGTGGATCACGAAGTCGAGCCGGCCCCACTTTTCGCGCAGCACATCGAAGGTGGCATCGACGCTGGCGATATCCTCGACGTCGCAAGGCAGCACCAGATCGACCCCGAGCTGCTCGGCCAGCGGCTTGACGCGCTTGCCCAGGGCCTCGCCCTGGAAGGTGAAGGCGAGCTCGGCACCGTGGGCATGCAGCGTCTTCGCCATGCCCCAGGCGATCGAATGATCATTGGCGATGCCCATGATCAGACCGCGCTTGCCTTTCATCAAACCTTCCATTGCCTGCTAGTCTCCGCTCTTCGTCATGCCCGGGCTTGTCCCGGGCATCCACGCCCTTCGCAGCCAGAAGCTAAGACGTCGATGGCCGGGACATCTGGCGCGAAGACGCGCTTCGCGCTTTTGCCCGGCCATGACGAAACAATCATCAGTCGGTAACGACGTCACGCATCCAGCCGGCTGAACACCAGCGTGGCGTTGGTGCCGCCGAAGCCGAAGGAGTTCGACAGCACGGTGCCGATCTTGACGTTGTCGATGCGCTTGCGCACGATCGGCATGTCGGCGAAAACAGGATCGAGCTCCTGGATGTGCGCGCTTTCGCAGATGAAGCCGTTGTTCATCATCAGCAGCGAGTAGATCGCCTCCTGCACGCCGGTGGCGCCCAGCGAGTGGCCGGTCAGCGCCTTGGTGGCCGAGATCGGCGGGCACTTCTCGCCGGTGCCGAACACCTTTCGCAGCGCCTCGATCTCCGGGGGATCGCCGGCCGGCGTCGAGGTCGCGTGGGGATTGATGTAGTCCACCTTGGTCTTCACCGTCGACATCGCCATGCGCATGCAGCGCTCGGCGCCTTCACCTGATGGCGCGACCATGTCGTAGCCGTCCGAAGTCGCGCCGTAACCGACGATCTCGCCGTAGATGCGGGCGCCGCGCGCCTTGGCATGCGCGAGCTCTTCCAGCACCAGCACGCCGGCGCCGCCGGCGATGACGAAGCCGTCGCGGTTGACGTCGTAGGGGCGCGAGGCCGTGGCAGGCGTGTCATTGTACTTCGAGGACATCGCGCCCATGGCGTCGAACAGCACCGACAGCGACCAGTCCAATTCTTCGCAGCCACCGGCGAAGATGATGTCCTGCTTGCCGATCTGGATCGTCTCATAGGCATTGCCGACGCAATGATTCGACGTCGCGCAGGCCGAGGAGATCGAGTAGTTCACGCCCTTGATCTTGAACCAGGTCGCAAGCGTCGCGGAGGCCGTGGACGACATCGCCTTCGGCACTGCAAAGGGTCCGACGCGCTTTGGTCCCTTGGTGCGGGTGATGTCGGCGGCTTCGACGATGGTGCGGGCGGACGGGCCGCCGGAGCCCATGATGATGCCGGTGCGGATGTTGGAGACTTCGTCAGGCGACAGGCCCGCGTCCTGAATCGCCTGCTCCATCGCGACGTGATTCCAGGCCGCGCCCTGGCCGAGGAAACGCATCGCGCGGCGGTCGACCACCGTCGCAGGATCGAGCGTCGGCGCGCCGGCGACCTGCGAACGAAAGCCGAGCTCGGCATGTTTCTCAGCCCGAGAAATGCCCGACTTCGCCTCGTGAAGGCTCGCAAGCACTTCCTGGGTGTTGTTTCCGATCGACGAGACGATGCCCATCCCGGTGACCACAACCCGCCTCATGACAGCCTCGCCTTAAATCGTTGTCTTCTTGGTGATGCGCTCAGCCCAGGCTCGTGCCCTGCTTGAACAGGCCGACCTTCAGATCCTTCGCGCGATAGATAATCTGGTCATCGACCGAAAGCCATCCGTCGGCGATCCCGAGCACCAGCTTTGAACGCATCACGCGCTTGATATCGACGTTGTACACAACCTTGCGTGCCTCCGGCAGCACCTGGCCGCTGAACTTTAATTCGTTCAGACCAAGCGCGCGCCCACGACCTTCGCCCCCGGTCCAGCCCAGATAAAAGCCGACCATTTGCCACAGCGCGTCGAGGCCGAGGCAGCCGGGCATCACCGGATCGTTCTTGAAATGGCAGCCGAAGAACCAGAGGTCGGGCTTCACGTCGAGCTCGGCGCGCACCACGCCCTTGCCAAACTCCCCGCCGGTCTCGCTGATTTCCGTGATGCGATCGAACATCAGCATCGGCGGCAGCGGCAGCTGGGCATTGCCCGGGCCGAACATCTCGCCGCGGGCACAGGCCAGCAGATCTTCGTATTCGTAACCGTTGCGCCTGTTCAGCATGCCCGAGCCTCTGTTTGAATTCCGATTGAGCGACGTTTTTTGGCGAAAATGGGCCCCGTCTCGGTTGGAGAGCAACGCCATTGCCACAGTCAGGCGAGGCTCCCGCATGCCCCGGATGGACTGCCGACCGGGCCTCCATGCCCCGGCTGCGCCAAAATCGGCTAAGCGGAACCGCGCGCTCTCTAACACAGGCCATTTCGGGTGGCAAAGCGCATCCATCAAGGTAAAATGGCGCGATCCCGGCCCGGTTCCAAGTCTGATTAGAACCCCTCTAGTTGCGAGAAACTTGCATCTGCATCTTTCTGTTCTTATATTGCAGATAGATATTGTTCACGCGTGCCCGAAATCTGGAAATGAGCGAGAATACAGCGCCCCGTCACGACGACGACGTCCATTCGGCAGCCCTGCTGTCCGGCCGCCACCCGGCTTTGACCGGCTGCCCCTGGCACGACGTCAACGAAATGCTCCAGTCCGCTGGGCTGCGTCCGACGCGCCAACGCATGGCGCTCGGCTGGCTGTTGTTCGGCAAGGGCGCACGGCACCTCACGGCTGAAATGCTCTACGAGGAAGCGACACTGGCCAAGGTTCCAGTGTCGTTGGCGACCGTCTACAACACGCTGAATCAGCTCACCGATGCCGGCCTGCTCCGCCAGGTCAGCGTCGACGGCACCAAGACCTATTTCGACACCAACGTCACCACCCACCATCACTACTACCTCGAGAACAGCCATGAGCTGGTCGACATCGAGGACCCGCATCTGGCGCTGTCCAAGATGCCGGAGGTGCCCGAGGGTTACGAGATCGCGCGCATCGACATGGTCGTGCGCCTGCGCAAGAAGCGCTGAGATTTTTCTAGGCTGAGAAGATCGTCATGGCCGGGCTTGTCCCGGCCATTCACGTTTTGGACCAGGCGAGAAGCGCGTGGATGCCCGGGACAAGCCCGGGCATGACGTTGGGCAACGTTCGCCCGCCTCCGGCGTCAATTCACCTGCTCGTCCGAATACACGCCCCAGAGGCGCTCCTGCTGGATCCAGCCGTCGAAGCCGTTGCCGGTGACGCGGCACCAGTTTGCAGTGCACTTCTTCACCTGGGTGACGACGCCGGCCTGGAGCTTTGCGGCAACGGCGCTGTCGAGATCGGCACGATCGTAGATCGGGGCGAGATCGTCCTTGTGCTTCATGGTGACGACCGCGGTGCGGCGGCCCGACAGCAGCGAGTGATAGACCCAGCCCTCGGCGCCCTCGGAATCGCGCACCCGGCGCCAATTCTCGAACTCGGCGGTGATTTCGACCGGCAGGCCGGCACGGGTGTAAACCCAGGCCACGTCATTGTCCTTGGTCGGGCCGGCGCGAACGTTGACGTGATCCGATTTGAGGCTGACGTAACGCGGCACAGGCAGGCCGCTGGTGGTCTGCGGGGTGTTGTCCTTGGCCGATTGCGAGGGGCCGACCGAGGCGCTCCACCAGGTGCAGACAAGCGCCATCACCGAACAAAAACGCCCCAACGCCATCAACTCGTCTCCTGTCGAGGACCCGGCCTTGCCGGACCCTCACCCCAAAATTCCAAACCTGCCGCGTCGATCCCGAACCGCCCCACGCGGGTGTTCCCCAAGCCTGCCCCGTGGTTCTTGTCTTGGCCCGGCCTTCTGCTAGAGAGGACGGGCACTTGAACAACCAGTTTGCCCCGATTTTCCGGCCGGAAATCTCGGGAGAGCTTGGAGGAAACGCCGGGGACGGACACGGCAAGGGCAGTGTCGAACAACCGGGTTAATGAGGCCTCAACGGCCGGCCTTTGGCGACAGAGGCGGCCCGCGACGCCTCATGAGAGCAGGACATGTCGGTGAAGAAAAAGCCCCTCGTCGTGGTGACGCGCAAGCTGCCGGATTCGATCGAGACGCGGATGCGCGAATTGTTCGACGCGCGGATCAATCTCGAGGACACGCCGATGTCCGCCGACCAGATCGCGGAAGCCGCGCGCACCGCCGACGTGCTGGTTCCGACCGTCACCGACCATATCAGCGCCGACATCATCAACCAGCCCGACTGCAAGCTGCGGCTGATCGCCAATTTCGGCAACGGCGTCGACAATATCGACGTCGAGGCCGCGCACGCCCGCGGCATCACCGTCACCAACACGCCGAAAGTCCTGACCGAGGACACCGCCGACATGACCATGGCGCTGATCCTCGCCGTGCCCAGGCGGATGATCGAAGGCGCCTCGATCCTGACCGAAGGAAAACCCTGGCCGGGCTGGTCGCCGACCTGGATGCTCGGCCACCGCATCGGCGGCAAGCGGCTCGGCATCATCGGCATGGGCCGCATCGGCCAGGCGGTCGCGCGCCGCGCCCGCGCCTTCGGCCTGCAGATCCACTATCACAACCGCCGTCCCGTGGCGCCAAAGATCGCCGAAGAGCTTGGCGCGACCTATTGGGAAAGCCTCGACCAGATGCTGGCGCGGATGGACATCATCTCGGTGAACTGCCCGCATACGCCGGCGACCTATCATTTGCTCTCGGCGCGCAGGCTGAAGCTGATCCGGAAAGACGCCTACATCGTCAACACCGCGCGCGGCGAGGTCACCGACGAGGACACGCTGATCAAGCTGATCGAAGGCGGCGAGATCGGCGGCGCCGGGCTCGACGTCTACGAGCACGAGCCCGCGGTCAATCCAAAACTGGTGCGGCTCGCCAAGGCCGGCAAGGTGACGCTGCTGCCGCACATGGGCTCGGCCACGATCGAAGGCCGCGTCGAGATGGGCGAGAAGGTGATCATCAACATCCGCACCTTCCTCGACGCGCACAAGCCGCCGGACCGCGTGCTGCCGAGCATGCTCTGAAGACTATCCGGCTGCGTGACAAGCCCTCCGACCTCATCCTGAGGAGCCGCGAAGCGCGTCTCGAAGGATGGCCCCGGGCGAGAGCCGGGCCTGCATGGTTCGAGACGGCGCTTCGCGCCTCCTCACCATGAGGGGCTCCTATCTGCGCGTTTCGCGCTTGCGCCAGTCGGCGACGAAATCGATGAAGGCGCGCAGCGCGGGCGGCGTCTGGCGTCGGCTCGGGTAGTACAGGAACGGGCCCGGGAACGGTTCGCACCAATCTTCCATCAAGCTGACCAGCGTGCCGGACTTCACGGCATCGCCGACATAGCCATCGAGCGTCGCCCAGATGCCGACGCCGTCGAGCGCGGCGCGCATCGCAAGGTTCATGTTGGTCGAGATCAGTTTTGCGGGCGGATCGACCTTCACGACCTGGCCGGCCTTCTCGAACTCCCAATCGTGCATGACGCCGCTCGAATAGCGCGCGCGGATGCAATCATGATCGAGCAGATCCTTCGGATGAAGCGGCTTGGCGCGGCGCGCGACATAATCGGGCGAAGCGACCACCACATAGCTCTGCGGTCCACTCAGCGGGATCGCCACCATGTCCTGCGCGAGATGTTCGCCATAGCGCACGCCGGCATCGAAGCCGGCACTGACGATGTCGACGAAGCCGCTTTCCGAGACGATGTCGAAATCGACCTGCGGATGCGCGCTAAGAAACGGCCCGACCATCGGTGCCAGCACGAGATCGACCGCCGGCGGCGGCGCATTGATGCGCAGGCGGCCCGAGGCGACCTCGCGCAGGCCCCGCACCTGAT
>NZ_JALBGZ010000489.1:0-4914 GCF_023006515.1 Bradyrhizobium sp. PRIMUS42 | reverse complement strand
ATCGCGCCGCCACCTTGCACAAGAGCGACCGCCTGCCGCCGCCGAACGAATCCACCGCGTCCCGCAACATCGTGCGCGTCTCCACGGTTGCCCGCGTCGGCAACCGCGACGTGATGCGGGTGCGTCCGTTCGTGCGGATCGCCGGCAATCTGTCGATGACGACGAGCGATCTGTCGGCGAAGATTCCACCGTTCAACGCCCAGCGCCTGCTCACCGATGTCGGCTCCGATCCGAAGACGGCAGCGGAAGATCCGAACAATCCGGAAGCCGTCGAGCCCGACGCGGAAGTCTCCTTCGTCACCAAGGACCTGTCGCCGGTGCTGCCGAAGGCCAAGATTTCGGCGGTGGTGGCGCTCGACGACATCCTGATGCGGGTGCGCGACGCCGCCAATTGGCGCGGCAACGGCGGGGTGCGCTACGCCTCGCTCGCCAATGCCGCCGCCGACATCTCCGGCGCGACCGGCCCCTCCGACATCAGAACCGCCTACGCCGCCGAAGCCTCGCCGTCCGATCCCTATGCCGGCTTCGAGACGCGCGTGGTACCGGAAAACGTCATCCTGATGCTGGCGCGGCTCGCCATCCGTCAGATCGGCGGACAGACCGGCGATATCCTCGGCGCGTTCGAGCAGCTAGGTGAGATCCTGATCCTGCTGGTTGCGGCCGCCTTCCAGATGGGGCGCTAGCTTCATGGTCGAGTTCGACGACACCTTCCGCCAGCATTTGCGCGAGCTGTTCGTGTGGCGGCGCGACGTGCGCCGCTTCCGAGCCGAAGCGCTGCCGGACGGCGCCATCGACCGCCTGATCGAGACCGCTTGCCTGTCGCCCTCGGTCGGCCTCAGCCAGCCCTGGCGCTTCGTCATCGTCGACGATGCCGCATGCCGCCGCGCCGTGGCCGAGGACTTCAAGGCGTGCAATGCCGAAGCTTTGGGTTCTTATGCCGGCGAACGCGCGGCGCGCTACGCCACGCTGAAACTGTCGGGCCTCGAGCAAGCTCCCGGCCACCTCGCCGTGTTCGCCGACAAGGCCAGCGACATCGGTCACGGCCTCGGCCGCGCCACCATGCCGGAGACCACGGAATATTCCGTGGTCGCCGCGATCACCGCGATGTGGCTCGCCGCGCGCGCTGAGAGCATCGGCATCGGCTGGGTGTCGATTCTCAATCCGGATCGTATCCACGCCATTCTCGACGTGCCTCTTAGCTGGAAGTTCATCGCCTATCTCTGTATCGGCTATCCGGAAATCGAATGCGACCGGCCCGAGCTGGAGCAGGCGAAATGGGAGCACCGGCGCGGGGGGGCGGAGTTCACGCTGCGGCGGTAGCAAGAGGGCCATCCGCCGTCGTTGCGAGCGCAGCGGAATGTATCCGCGGAAAGACCCTGGATTGCTTCGTCGCAAGAGCTCCTCGCAACGACGACGGTGAGATCGGAGCAGCCCGCCCGCTACGACTTGCTCCTGCCGGCCACCGCGGCGAGAGGCGCAGGCGGCTCGGGCTTCTGGAACATCAACAGCGGCCGGAAGATGACGCGGCCATAGGCCTCGTAATGGTTCTGGGTCGACACCGCCATCTTCAGCGGCGTCGCGTAATTTGCCTCGAACGTCATGAATGACGCGTAAGTCCAGGAGAAGCCGACGCCGACGGACGCCATTTCGGTGATGCCGGGGAAGGTCGAGTACACCGCACCCCAGTCGGTGAAGATGTAGGTGTCGAAACCCCTGAGCCATTGCGACCAGTTGTAGTGCAGCTCGGCGTTGAAATAATAGCCGCTGTCGCCGGACGCCGCGTTGGAGGGATAACCACGCACGGTGGTGGGACCGCCGATCGAGAAGATCTGATCGCCCGGCAGCAGCTTCTCCTGCGTGTACTGCCAGCTCGCCAGCACATTGGCGCTGAAGTTCTGGGGCCCCGCGGCGCTGGTCGCGATCAGCGAGCCGGTATAGGTGTTGAACGCCCGGTTATTGCCGAGCACGTAGTCGTGCCACGCGATATAATTCACCGCCGGCGAGACCGTGATCGAGTAGGTGTTGCCGGACTTGGTCACCGAGACGCCCGCCGTGGTCTTGTCGTAGTGATCGTCGGTGACGGCGACCGTGGCGAAGCGGCTGACCGTCTTGCCCTCGGTCAAGGCGGCGTTGAGCAGCACCAGCCAGTCCTGTGTCACCCAGACCGGCTGGCTGAAATTGACCGCGGCCTGGCTCGATCGACCGGTGACGTCGAGCGCGACGAACGGCCCCTGGATGATCTTGATCTTGCCTTCGGTATAGCTGACGCCGGCGCGCCCGCCCCAGGGATTGACCGGGATGCTGTAGGCGACGTTGCCGTTGAGATTGCCGTCGGAACGGACGCCGTAGAAGGTCAGGCGGTCGTCGACGCCGAACAGGCCGTGGCGCTTGTAGAAGGCCCCGCCCTCCCAACGCCCGGTGTTCTCCGCGCCCTGGTTGTCGGTGAAGAGCTGCAAGGTGTCGACCGGCGGCTCGATCACCGCGAATTGCAGGTCGGTGAGGCCGAAGCTCGTGCCCGGCTGCAGCAGCGCCTTGATCTGCACGTCGTTGGTGCGGTTGAACCAGATCACGTCGCGGTTGAGCTTGGGAACGTCGAGGACCTCGCCTTCGGGCTCCTTCACGCGATCGAGGATATAGTCGGTGCGGGTCTGCTTGTTGCCCTCGACCGTCGTCTTCTGCAGCCGGCCTTCGGTCAGCTTGACCCGGACGATTCCGCCCTTGGCGTCCTGCTCGGGCAGCGTCGCGATGCCCGTGACGATGCCGCGCGCGGCATAGACGGCATTGATGTCGGCGACGAGCTGCAACAGCGAGGCGATGTCGACGTCCTTGCCGACATACTTCTTCGCGATCTCATCCAACTCAGCCGGCGTGATGAACTTGGACTCGTCGAACGTGACCTTGCGCAGGCGGAATTTCGGCCCGCCCGGCTTCAGGAGCTGAGCCTTTTCGCGCTCTCCGCCGATCACCGCGGGCCCTGTGAGCTTGGGCGGCGCGCTCTGCTGCTCGAGCTGGCGGCGCTGCCGGTCGACGTCGTTCTGGATCACGCCGGGATTGATCGACTGGGCGCGCGCGGAGGCGATGCAGGACGCTGCCAGCCCGACCGCCAATGCTGCCCCCCGAATCCGCATCCCGAATCCAATTACCATGCCTCTGCGAGACGGCCAATCGCCGGCTTCGCCGTCTCGATCGCCGCGTCCTTCCAGCCCGTACGTCCCGCACGCTGCCCCTTCTGGCGCAGCTTGCGCATGTCGCTGAGGCCTTCGATGTTGACGGCGGGACCGGAGCCGATGGCCTCGACCGGCCGCGGCGTCAGCAGCGCGTCGAGCCGTGCCTGGCCGGAGAGGCCGAGGAGGTAGAACGTTCCCCCGTCCTTCTTCGCGAGCCAGGACTCGATACTCTCCTTGCCCTCGCCGTCGACCGAGATGTTGCGCATCATGCTAGCGCCGGTGAAGGCGTTGCAGCAGGTGTGGCTCGGCCCGTAATTGGTGACGGTCGCGGAGACATCGCCGGTATAGAACACCACATAGGCGTTGCTGACATTGGCGTTGCCGACCTGGCTCATGGTGAACTCGCCGCCCGGCTGATAGAGCTGGAGCGACGGCCAGCTGGACGGCGCCGGCGTGCGGTTGTTGAGCAGCACCTGCTGGTGGGCTGTAGTGAGCATGAGCTGACCCGGCACATAGCCGTTCAGGATCGTCACGGCAGGCGCATCCGTCCAGAAGGTCGCGTCCACCACCCTGAACTGATTGACGATGATGCTGTCCGGATCGATCGAGATGTTGGCGGACTTCGCCACGCCGCCATTGTAGCCGGTGATGTTCAGGATCAGCGGGATTGCCGGGTTCGACCGGATCTGCTCGCCCTTGACGTTGATCGTATCGGCCGCGAGATCGAGCTCCCGCACGACGCTGACCCAGTTGATCGTCAGGTCGCCCGACGAAGTCATCTTCACGACGTTGCCGCTGACCCGGTCGAACGAGACTGATCCGGCCACCTCGAAATGCGTATCGCCGTTGGCGGAGATCGATCCGCCGCGGAGCGAGCCGGCGTCGGACTTGACGTCGAGGCCGCCGGCATCGCCCGGGATCCCCGTCGTGGTGAGCTGGCTGAAGACGATGTCGTTCACGGCATGCAGGGTCTGCGTACCGCCGCTGCTGGCGGTGCCGACGGTGATCCCGCCTGCCGTCGCGGTGACGTCGAGCGTGCCGCCGGCGATGAGATTATCCCAATGAACGACCGTGCCGCTCAGGACTGCGTTGCCGGTCGAGGCCGTGAGGTTATGACCGGTGTTGGTGCCTGCGGCGAGCAACTTTGCGGAGCCGTGGGCCGAGACCGAGCCGAGTGTCGGCACGCCGCCTGACGTCACCGTCTGCGCCAGGATGAAGCCGTTGTCGGCGGTGACGTTGATGCTGCCGGCATCGCCGTTGACGCCCGTCGTGGTCAGCGCGTTGAAGATGACGTTGTCGCGGGCGCGAATGGTCTGCGTGCCGCCGCTCTGCGCGGTCTGCAGGTTGATGCTGCCCTGCCCCGCGGTCACGCCCAGCGTCGTGCCGACATTGAGGGCGTTCCAGTTGATCGGGCCGCCGTTGGCGGTCAGCAGGCCGGAGCCTGTGGTGGCGGCGAGCGTGTTGCCGGTGATGGTCGTGGCCGCCAGCAGCGTCGCCGAGCCATGGGCCGAGACCGAGCCCAGCGTGGTCACGCCGCCTGATGTCACCGTCTGCGCCAGGATGAAGCCGTTGTCGGCGGTGACGTTGATGCTGCCGGCATCACCGTTGACGCCCGTCGTGGTCAGCGCGTTGAAAGTGACGTTGTCGCGGGCGCGAATGGTCTGCGTGCCGCCGCTCTGCGCGGTCTGCAGGTTGATGCTGCCCTGCCCCGCGGTCACGCCCAGCGTCGTGCCGACATTGAGGGCGT
>NZ_JALBGZ010000488.1:0-4940 GCF_023006515.1 Bradyrhizobium sp. PRIMUS42 | reverse complement strand
CATCGCGGCGTAGGCCAGCGCGACGGCGGGCGTGACGCCAAATCCGCCGCCGATGCCGACCGCCTCGCCGTGCATGAAGCCAAAATAGGTCAGGACCGCACCGACAAGCGCGAAGCCCGATGCCTTCTCGAAGTCGCGCTCGATGATGAAGACACCGATCGCCCCCAGGATGAGGCCACCGAGGATGGAGCCGCCGCCCATCACCTCCAGCCCGTGGTAGAACACGCCCTGCTGCGGCAGCGCGGCGATCGCGGCAGCCTTCACCGCATCGGCCTTGTCGGCGGCCATGCCGCCGACGGTTGCCGCCGCATTCATGGTCGAGCCGAGCATCGTGTCGATCTGCAGCTTGGCCCAGGCGGCCAGATGCGGCGTCAGCGCCAGCACGATCGCGGGCGCGTGCTTGACCGGCGTGGTCTGGAACGCCTGCGCGCCGATGAGCATGCCGATGTAGAGCAAAATCGGCGAGATCGCGACCACCGGCACGAGCGCCAGCAGCACCGAGATGATGCCGAACCAGGCCAGCACGATCACCATGATTCCGGTTGCGGCCGAGTAGCCGATGCGGCCGCCCATCGCCTTCCAGCCGGGATGCCCGATATAGACGGCGTTGATGAAGGGATTGCCCATCAGGCAGCCAATCAGGCTGACGACCCCGTCGGCCGTCAGCACCCGCGTGGTCGGATATTCGTCGCCGGCGGCTTCCGCGCTCTCGACATTGTCCATGGCTTCGACGAGGTCGTAGATGCCGAACGGAATGGCGGTGACGAGAATGATGCCGAGAAATTCGAAGCCGGAGAAGACGTAGCCCACGGCCGGAAGCGGCACCGAGAAGCCGAAATTGGCAAACGCTGCGCCGACGCCTGTGAGGCTCAAGCCGCCAAGGCCGAGCCCGAACAGGTTTGAGCCCCAAGCGATGATCATGCCGACGGCGATGGCGACAAGGCCGGCGGGAATGCCGCGCGGATATTTCACGCCGCCGAACCAGCTCACCAGGATGATGGCGAAGCAGACCAGACCAATCTGCGGCGTCATATACATCTCTAACGCAGGCCGCATCGAGATGAAGGTGACGGAGACGCCGGCAAGCGTTCCGAGCAGCGCCGCGCGCGGCGTGATCCTGCGGATGAACGGCGCGATGAAGCCACCGATCATGAGGATGAAACTCTGGAAGAACACCCAGACCAGACCCGCGGACCACCCCTTGAGCGGGTCACCGGTCTTCAGCGTGATCGGCAGCATGATGACGAAGGTGACGATGAACATGTGCGGCACGCTGACGCCTGAGGGCAGCGCGCAGACATCGTTGCGGCCGGTCTTCTGGGCCAGCCGATAGGCAAGATACGCATAGTAGAAGGTGGAGAGGCACATCATCAGCCCAAGCGCGGGCAGGATGCGGCCGAACACCAGACTGTCCGGCATCTTCAGAACGAAGCGCAGGAGGCCCGTGAGCACCAGCATGTTGACGAGGATGTTGGTGCCGAAGCCGAAAAACGCATTCCAGTCGCCCGATGTCCATAGTGCCGGCTTGAACTCGGACGTCGTGATCTCAGACTTGCCAGTCATCCCCGTCAATGTGCTCATGACAATACCCCTATGTGGTCGAAACCTTCATTGCCTCCAGAACTGCGGCTGAATCCGTGACCCAGCCGAAGATGCCGCCCTGGGCCTTGATCATCTTCAGGCCCATCTCGTGAAACTCGGGGAAGTAGGACGCGCAGCCGTCGGAGATGACGACGCAGCGGTAGCCGCGGTCATTGGCCTCGCGCACCGTGGTGTTGACGCACACTTCGGTGGTGACGCCGCACACCAGCAGATTTTCGATGCCGTATTTCTCCAGCACGTCGGTAAGCTCGGTGGCGTAGAACGCGCCCTTGCCGGGCTTGTCGATCACGACCTCGCTGTCGAGCGGATAGAGCTCGGGAATGATGTCGTGGCCCGCCTCGCCGCGAATGAGAATGCGGCCCATCGGGCCGGAATCGCCGATGCGAAGGCTCGGCGCGCCGCGTTCGACTTTCGCTGGGGGCGCATCGGAGAGATCGGGCAGATGGCCCTCGCGGGTGTGGATCACCAGCATGCCGGTGTCGCGCGCCGCTTTCAGCACCACGCCGATCGGCTTCACCGCGCGCGCGAGCTGGCTGACGTCGTTGCCGAGCGTCTCGCCGAAGCCGCCGGGCTCCATGAAGTCGCGCTGCATGTCGATGATCAGAAGCGCGGTGGCGGGCCAGTCGAGCTGGATCGGCTCAGGCTCGGCGCTGATGACGCCCAATGTCGGCTTGCTCGAACTCAGCATGACGCCCGCCCCTCGCGAGAACTGCGCCAGGAGTTCTGCAAGCGCCGTGCCATTGTGTACAATTGCGATGGAGCGGGAGTGGCGAGGGAATTCGCTGCGTGCTCAGAAGGTTACGTCGGCGATCGACACCTGCTTATTCCCTGTGCGACGGCTTTGCGACGTGCATCTGCTCAAAGGATGGGCGGACGTCGACACTCCCTCCACCGTCATTCCGGGACGGCGCGTAAGGGTCGAACCCGGAAATCCATCGGGCCGCAGAACGTGAGGTGAAATGGATTCCGGGCTCGCGCTACGCGCGCCCCGGAATGACGGCAGAGTGTGGTGCTACCGCCCCGCCCCATACAGCCGCCGATGCTCTTCCTCATACGGGGCATAAGAGTCCTTCAGCGTCGCCATGTTCAGCAGCATGGTTGCCACCATCGTGCCCGTCTTGTCGAACACGCGCGTCTTGGCCCAGGCGCTTTCGGTGCGGCGGCTGCCGGAGAGCGCGACCACCTCGCGCTCGACCTCGTAGTCCTCGTCGACGAAGAGCGGCCCCTTCACCAGCCTGATTTCCTGATCGGCGAACAGGCCAACCGCCGGTCCTTTTGCCGGCAGCGGATCATCCTTGGAGCGGTACTGGAACAGCACGCTCAGCATCTCCATCGGAATGATCGGTCTACCCCAGGGATTGTCGGCGCCGGAATAGTATGACGAGCCTTCGGTAATCACGGCGAGCTTCTGCCGGAGAGAGAACGGATAGAGGTCGCCCATGATCTGGTCGAACGCCATTCGCACGGTCTGGCGCCTGCTGGTCTGCGCCACTTTGACGTCACGCAGGATCACGGGATCGGCGAGCGGCTTGAGCTCGGCAAGACGCGCTTCGAGCGCGGTCGCTGCGTGCGGCTCGCCGACCGAGGCGGTGCCGCCCAGCACCTCCGTGCCGTCGCGCTTGACCATCTGGATCTGGCACTGGCGCGTAGCGGGCAACGGCTTCGACAGGATGGCCTGCACCTCCTCGCCTTCGTAGCAGACGCTGCGGTAATGCGCGGAGAGGCATCCCGTCTCGAGCCAGGCTCGTCCCCATAGCCGTTCGCCGAGCGGCGCGAACTGGCTGAAATGGGTCGGCCCCTCGATGGTGCCGCCCTTGAAACCGAGCTTCTGTGCGGTGGCATCGTCATGGATCGAGGCGTGCGCGTCGTAAGTTTGCGCTTGCAGCATCTGTCGCGGCCGACGCCACGGGCCGATCAGCGCTTCGGCCGTTTCCGTGATCTCGGTGTCGAATGCGTTTGCAGTCATGGTGCTCTCCACTGGAAGCCATGACTAGCAGGAGCGCCACGGATGCGGCCAGCGATATTGACTTCGCTGGCCCATGCTCTTGACTGTCACAATTCGCGTCGCGCAGCCGCCAATCCCTCCCGCAGCGCAAACCCCACGCCGAATCGAGACGAGGACTTCCGAAATGACGCTGTTGCAGGTCGAGCTGGACGACAAATACCGGCTCGAATCGAAGCGGATCTTCCTATCCGGCACGCAGGCCCTGGTCCGCCTGCCCATGTTGCAGCGCGAACGAGACCGGCTTCAGGGGCTCAACACCGGCGGCTTCATCTCGGGCTATCGCGGCTCCCCGCTCGGCATGTACGACCACGCGCTGTGGCGCGCGAAGTCGCACCTTCAGCAGCACGACATCGCCTTCGTCCCCGGACTGAACGAGGACCTTGCGGCGACCGCCGTATGGGGCAGCCAGCAGGTCGGCCTGTTTCCCGGCGCCAAGGTCGATGGCGTGTTTGGCATCTGGTACGGCAAAGGCCCCGGCGTCGACCGCTCTGTCGATGCGCTCAAGCACGCCAATGCGGCCGGCACCTCGCGGAATGGGGGCGTGCTGGCGCTGGCCGGCGACGACCACGGCTGCCAGTCCTCGACGCTGGCGCATCAGAGCGAGCAGGTGTTCGCGGCGTCGCTGATCCCCGTGATCAATCCGGCGACGCTCCAGGATTATCTCGACCTCGGCCTCTACGGCTTCGCGCTGTCGCGCTTCTCCGGCTGCTGGGTCGGCTTCAAGGCGATCAGCGAGACCGTCGAAAGCTCCGCCTCGATCGACAGCGATCCCGAGCGCATCCGGATCAGGCTGCCCGATGATTTCGAGATGCCGCCCGGCGGCCTGAACATTCGTTGGCCGGATCCGCCACTGGACGCCGAGAGGCGCCTGTTCGGTCCCAAGATGGAGGCGGTGCAGGCCTTCGCCCGCGCCAACCAGCTCGACCGCATCGTGCTCGATTCCAAACCGGCGCGCCTTGGCATCGTCGCGACCGGCAAGGCCTATCTCGATCTGCGCCAGGCATTGGCCGACTTGGGGATCACCGACAAGGACGCGCAGGATCTCGGCCTTCGCATCTACAAAGTCGCGCTGACCTGGCCGCTGGAGGAAAGCGGCGCGAAACGTTTCGCCGAGGGTCTTCAGGACGTGCTGGTGGTCGAGGAGAAGCGCGGCTTCATCGAAGACCAGCTGATGCGCATCCTCTACAATATCGATGCATCCAGACGCCCGACCGTCACTGGCAAGCGCGACGAGAGTGGCGCGCCGCTGCTGCCGAGCGAGGGCGAGCTGACGCCGACGATTGTTGCCTCGGCCCTCGTCGCACGGCTGCGCAAGCTCGGCCATCACAGCCCG
>NZ_JALBGZ010000487.1:0-5002 GCF_023006515.1 Bradyrhizobium sp. PRIMUS42 | reverse complement strand
ACCTGCGTGACGAGGTCGTCGGCCGCACCCTTCGTCGCGGGCGACGTCGCCGGATTGATCAAGGTCAGCGCTTCAGCACGACGCGCAGTGCCGGCCGACAGCATCAGCGTCGCGGCGGCCGCAATCCCGAACAGGCGCATCGGGCTTGCCCTGAGACCCAAACTCCTCAGCATGGAATCCTCCCTGAATCTGGACAGCGGATTGCGATGCTCGTTCGCGGCCCGCGTCATCCCTGTTCAATTGCAGTCGCTCCCGGGATTAAATTGCGGACAGCGATGTGAACGCGCCATGAATGAACGGAGCTGGGCCCCGCGCTGCGGCGCCGTGCCGCGACGGAAGGAATTTTGAAAATGACTGTTTACGCGATTGCACAATTGAAGATGACGGACCGCGCAGCCTATGAGCGCTATCAGGCGCGGTTCTTCGATGTGTTCAGGAAGTACAATGGTCGGCTGCTCGCCGCCGATGAGCGCCCGCGCGTGCTCGAAGGGGCGTGGCCGCACGACAAGCTCGTCATGATGTCGTTTCCCGACGAAGCCGCCTTCCTCGCCTTCTCGAACTCACCCGATTACGAGGAGATTTCGCGCGATCGCAAGGCCGGCGCGCAGGCGACCGTGCTGCTGGTCGAGGGATTTGCGCCGGCCGGCTAGCGCGTCACCAGAACGGCCCGTAGCCGAACACGAAGGGTGCGGGCACGCGGTAGGGATAGGGACGGTAGTGCACGGGCCGCGCGTAATAGCGGGGATCACGGCGCACGAGGGGCCGTGCAATGTATTGGTTTCGCGCGGGTCGCCGCACATCGAAAACCGCGATCCCCGCCGAGGCCTCTGGCACTGTCACCCTTGGCGCAGCGAACGCGCGAGGCAGGCCGGCGGCAAGCGCGACGGCGACGACCACTGCAACCCATCTCGTCACCACGAACCCCGCGAGGCGACTACGCTGTTTGGTTGGCGGGGCATTGAGCCGGGCCTCAGCCGCGGCGCCAGTAGCAGCTCACACGCGGCACGATCACCGTGCCGCTGGGCCGGAATTCCTGCACATAGGTGGCGTTGCACACGCGGACTGCGTCCGGACCGGGATTGTAACGCGGGTAGACGCCGTCCGGGCTGTCATAGGGCGTGACGCGCAGCCGCGCCGGAGGCCGCTTGCGCGGTGGCGGGGCGTCAGGTGAGGCCTGGGCGAGGCGGATCTCGGGGCCCGCCGTCTGGGCCTCCGCGCCAACGCAAAATGGCGAAAACAACCCCATGCACAGTAGCGTCAGCGCTGTTTTCGCTCGCATTTTTCCGCCCACCTGAAACGTCCCATTTAAGACCCCACGCTCCCCGTTTTGGAAGCGCCCGTCAACCTCGCCGCGTTTATAAAGCCGGATGCATCGCCGCGGAACCCGCGCTAAGAGGTGGGCATGTGGACGGAATCGAAAGCACCCTCGCTGGCCGAGATGGAAGCGACGGCGCATGACATCTTCGAGCGCCTGCCGGCGGAGTTTCGCACCCTGTGCGAGGGCGTGATCATCCGCGTCGACGACTTCCCGTCCGAGGAAGTCCTGGACGAGATGGAATGCGAGAGCGAGTTCGATCTGCTCGGACTGTTCCAAGGCATCGGCCTGCCGCAGCAGAGCCTTGGCGACGTGGCGCGGCTGCCCAACATGGTCTGGCTCTACCGCCGTCCGATCCTGGATTACTGGGCCGAGCACGACGAGAGCCTCGGCCATATCGTCCGCCACGTCCTGATCCACGAGATCGGCCACCATTTCGGCCTGTCGGACGACGATATGGCCGCGATTGAGGCCAAGGCAGAGTAGGAAGTGCCGCGCGGGAGGTGTGCTCCCTCCCCCGCTTGCGGGGGAGGGTTGGGGAGAGGGTGTCGCCGCAATGGGACAGTCTCCTAGAGGAGAGAACCCTCACCCCAGCCCTCTCCTGCAGGCGGGAGAGGGAGCGCACCTCCTCCGTGGCTTGATCCCGCCAAGCAGACTAGACCTGCCGAATTCGGTCTAGGATTCGGGCCTCGATCGGGATAAATACGCCTTCCCTGATCCACCCCCGGGAAAGCCCAACCATGGACAAGTTCACCACGCTGGAAGGCGTCGCGGCGCCGCTGAAGATCATCAATGTCGACACCGACATGATCATTCCGAAGCAGTACCTCAAGACCATCAAGCGCACCGGCCTTGGCAAGGGGCTCTTCTCCGAGCAGCGCTACAAGGACGACGGCAGCGAGAATCCGGATTTCGTCCTCAACCAGCCCGCCTATCGCACTGCGAAGGTGCTGGTCGCCGGCGACAATTTCGGCTGCGGCTCGAGCCGCGAGCACGCGCCCTGGGCGCTGCTCGACTTCGGCATCCGCTGCGTGATCTCGACCTCGTTCGGCGACATTTTCTACAACAACTGCTTCAAGAACGGGATCTTGCCGATCCGCGTCAGCCAGGAAGACCTCGACAAGCTGTTCGACGATGCCGAGCGCGGCGCAAATGCGACGCTGACGATCGACCTGCCGAACCAGGAGATCCGTGGTCCCGACGGCGGCAAGGTCAAGTTCGAGATCGATCCGTTCCGCAAGCACTGCCTGATCAACGGCCTCGACGACATCGGCCTCACGATGGAGAAGAAAGCCTCGATCGACACCTATGAGGACAAGCTCAAGCGCGAACGCGCCTGGGCCTGATCGCAAGTTTTCGTTCGAGCCCCGGTGCTGATGGCGCCGGGGCTTTTTCTTTGTCCAAACTATCCCTTATAGCTTCCGCGCATGCTGCCCGAGATCGTCACCTTCTGGCATGGCCCGATGGACGCGCTGCGCCAGACCTGTCTGCGCTCGCAGCTGGCGGCCGGCCACAAGGTCACCGTCTACAGCTTCGACACCATTCCCGGCCTTCCCGCCGGCGTCGCCAACGCGGACGCCGAAGCGATCCTGCCGCACGCATTCTCCGAACGCTTGCGGCCGCCGCAGCCGGACGGAAGCTGGCGCGACTGGACCACGCTTCAGTTCAGCGACTTCTTCCGCATGAAGCTGATGGCGAAGGGTCTCGGCCTCTGGCTCGACGCCGACGTGCTGCTCTTGAAGCCCGTCGAGATCGATCCGGCGAAGCCTTACTTTGCCTGGGAGCGCCCTCGGCAGCTCGGCAATTCCGTGATCTATCTGCCGCCCGAGCACGGCATCGTCAACGCCTTCGAGCAGCTGATGGAGCAGGAGGAACTGACGCCGAACTGGCTGTCGGTGCGCCACCGCATCACCTTCATGGTGCGCCGCCTGCGCGGGGGCTCGAGCCGCCTCTCCGACATCCGCGTTGCGATCTATGGCCCCGCAGCGCTCACCGCGCTCGCGCGCCGCACCGGCGAACTCGCATGCGCGCTGCCGAAGCAGTCGTTTTATGCCGTGCATGCCGAGCCGAAACTTTTCTTCGATCCGTCGAGCTATCTCGGCCTCGTCACCAACCCCGAGATCATCGGGCTACACATCTCGCCCAAGGGCCGCGGCGGCGAGAAGCCGATCGCGGGCAGCCTGTATGCGTGGGCTGCGGAGCGGTTCGCTTAGCTCTCGTGCCCCGGACGCAGCGCAGCACTCCCGGCGATGCGAAGCATCGTCCGGTGTGATGCGCTGCTGAGCCGGGGCCCAGCAATCCGGTGAGATGGGTCCCGGCTCTGCGGAGCGGCACTTCGCGCCGCGCCGCGTCCGGGACACGAGATCGGTTTCCTTGTCTCGATCCAGTTTGATCCAGCGCAACGCGCTCCTGCATCATTGTGCTTAATTCGCTCCAATTCCGGCGTCCGAAGGGAGCTTTCCATGAGCACCGCAAGCAGGCCTTATCCCATCATGCAGGACCTCATCGAGTCCTTTGCAAGCTGGCTGAAGCATCGCCGCGAGTTGAACGAGATGCGGCAGCTCGACCGTGCCGACTTCGACCGGATCGCCAGCGACCTCAGGATCGCACCTGACGACCTGGAGGAACTGGTTCGCCACGGCAAGCACGCCGCCGACGAATTGCCGAAGATGCTGGAACAGCTCGGCATCAGCGCCGAAGGACTCGGCCGCGCGCAGCCGCTGCTGCTGCGTGACCTGGAACGCGTGTGCTCGCTGTGCAATCACAAGGGCCAATGCGATCGCGAGCTGGCCGACGGCACCGCCGCGGAGAACTATCACGGCTTCTGCGCCAATGCCTCGACACTGGAGTCGCTCGATCGCAGCGCCTTGGCGGCGCAGGACAACCAGAAGCCGGAGCTCTCGGTGCTGTAGAACGCGCCGAGACGACCCCGTCACAACCTTCTTGCACAGGTCCGGATGCGGGGCCTGATCCGGCCGTCTTTCAATGGCTGAGCCGGTTCGGCGCGCGCGATGGCGGCAATCGCGGGCGCGCACAGGTGTGAAGCACCTCATATGCTCGCCGCGCGCGCCGGTCTAGCCTGGGGCTTGTTCGCCTCGCGCCTGTCGTGATTCTCCTTTTCGATCATTGCACGTGCTTCGTTCCGCAAGGGACACACCATGGACGCCGCCATTGCTGCGAAAGCCGCCGTCGCCGCGACGAGCAGCCGCGACCGGAAGACCCGCGTCTTCATCTCCTATTCCCGCAAGGATTCCGTCTTTTCCAACCGGCTGGTCGACGCCCTCAACGCGCGCGGCTTCGAAGCCTATCTGGACAAGAAGGACATCTTGCCGGGCGAGCCGTGGCAGGAACGGCTCGAAGCGCTGATCCTTTCCGCCGACGCGATCGGCATCGTCATCAGCCCCGACCTGATCGCCTCTCACGTCTGCGCGTGGGAAGCCGAACGAACCGAGAGCTTGCAGAAAAAACTGCTGCCGCTGGTGTATCGGCCTGTCGCCGACGCCGACCTGCCGCCACGCCTCGCGCGGCTCAACTACATCTTGCTGCGCGACGGAGACGATTTCGATGCCGGACTGTCGGCGCTGGCGGTCGCTCTGGATACCGACATTGCCTGGATTCGCCAGCACACGCGCATCGGCGAGCTGGCGCAAAGGTGGGACGGAGCCGGCCGCCCGGCGTCCGGAGGCC
>NZ_JALBGZ010000486.1:0-5003 GCF_023006515.1 Bradyrhizobium sp. PRIMUS42 | reverse complement strand
GAGACGCCGGCCGCTTGCGCTTCCTGGGCCATGGTGGCGACGAAGCTGTTGAAGTCGCCGCCACAGCGCGCGGCCTGCGCCGATCCGCCGGCCCAACAGACGATGAAGGCGGTGGCCAGGGCGTGTCTCAACATGCGGGAATTTCCTTTGAGGAATGAGCGCGGAAAGCGCGCGATCATGCCCGGGAACCGGATTCGCGTCAAAGCGGCAAATCCCCGCCAGAACCAATCGCTGCTTGGGCGCGACAAATGAACTGCGCTAGCCCCTGCCCCCAGCCGATCGAGGTGACCATGCTCCTTCCGCCCCGGATGCTCGCTGTCCTCGCTTTGCTCTCCTTCAGCAACATCGCGGCCTCCGCGCAGACGCGCGACGTCGCGGGCGCGCGCGACTATCCCGGCATCGGCCGGTTCGCCGGCAGCGTCATCACCGGCTATGTGGCGAAGGATTTTGACGCGGCGCGGATGCAGGCAGCAAGCTTCAGGGACGGCCAGCCGACCGATGCCCGGCAGCTCGAAGGCCGCATCGTCCGGATCGCCTATCGCACCAATCCCGGTCCTTCGATCCTGGAAGTGTCGCGCAATTTCGAGACGCAGCTTGCCAAGGCCGGCTTCGAGACCTTGCTGGCCTGCGACACGGACGCCTGCGGCGCCATTCCCTTCACCGAGAGCATCGACACGCTGCCGGTGCCGCAGATGTGGATCGACGGCTTCAACTACCGCTATTTTGCGGGTCGCAAGGCGGAGGGCGGACGCGAGACCTATGCCAGCGTCATCGTCAGCCAGAACAACCAGGACATCACAGCACAGCTCACCATCGCCGAGCTCGGGGCCATCGCGAACAAGATGGTCGACGCCGCCGCGATGGCGAAGGGACTTGGCGAGACCGGCCACATCGCGCTCTACGGCATCTATTTCGACACCGACAAGGCCATGCTGAAACCGGAAAGCCGTCCGACGCTGGAGCAGATCGCAAAGCTGCTCGCGAGCCAGCCGCAGCTGAGCGTCTTCATCGTCGGCCACACCGACAGCCAGGGCGCCTATGAATACAATCTCGATCTGTCGAAGCGACGCGCGGAAGCAGTCGCCGCCGAGCTGGTGAAGAGCTTTCGGATCGTGCCGACGCGCCTGCGCACCGCCGGCGTCGGCTTGCTGGCGCCGGTCGGCCCGAACACGACGGATGCCGGCCGGGCGCTGAACCGGCGAGTGGAGCTGGTGGCGCCGTGAAACGTCGCACCGGAGTTTGATGCGGGTCAATATCGCGGCACGATCGGCGTGAGATGGGATGACCGCAGACATCCTTTCCCTCGTCGTTCCCGGCGCGACAAAGTCCGAGGCAACCGGCCATGCCCGACCATGAGAACAAGCCGAGCCGCCCCGCCCTGCTCCGCATTCCCCTGTTCCGCCTGCTTGCCATCAACCTTGCGATCGGCGCCTGTGCCGCGACGCTGCTCGTCGGCGGACTGCTCTGGCTCAACCCCGGACATCTGCGCGAGCTGATCTTCGCCGACCGCGCACCCGGCATTGCGCTGGTCTTGCTGCTCGCCTCCTTCCTCATCACGTTCGGCTCGGCCGCGATGGGCAGCGCGATCATGGCGCAGGGACGCAAGGAAGACGGCGGCAAAGGCGGCGGACACGGATCGCGGCTTGCTGCGCAGGAGGTGGCGCAGCGTACGCGCGCGCATTGAGATGCGCGCCGCGACGATGGAACCCGCTTGGCGCACATCGGATCACAGGCTGCACGCAGGCGGGAAGACGTGCAGGCTCGCGCAGCTTCCGACATAGCGCGCGCCACATGCGCTGCAGCGCGAGGCCGCGAAGATGAACAAAGTGGTTTGACGATCCAAACAATTGCTTCGTTGGTTCCACATCGCAACCAACGCATATCAGATGCGTCCGCTGCGATATCGACGGCACCGCGATTTGCCTTGCCATCGCAGGGCGTCTTCTATAGTCTTCTATTCTAGGTTGTCACCCCGCCAGCCCCGGGTGACGCTGAAGACCAAAAATAAACGGCGGGCTCGGCCCGCCGTTTATTGAGGGCCGCGCGAATTGCGCAGCTGGGCATCGAGCTCACTTGGCGTGTTTCGCGATCCAGGACGCGTTCTCCGCCGCCAGGATGTTTTCGCAGTCGTTGACGAAGTCCGACAACGGTGCTTTCGCGCCGTCCACGCGCCGCTGCAGCTGCAATGCCGTTGCGCGATACGTCACCACGAGAAAGCTGTAACGCTCCGCCTCGATATGGGCGATCACGGCGCCGCCGAGCGTCGTGAGCACGGCCGTCAGCGCGGCGAAATCGAAGTGGACGCCCAGAATGACGGGCTTGGCAACAACGCTGGCAACGGCCGTGAGCAACGTCGCCGCTCCCGCCAAGGCCAGCTCCAGAGACCTGAGCCACCGAGCCGTCGATTGGTACGTCTTGGCGCGGTCCTCATAGAACGCGATCTGCTTGCCGGCCCGCTTCGCCAGATATTCGTCGAGCCCGAGAAAAACGCGCGGCGATGATCCCTGGTCCTTGGCCGGGATCTGCTGCTCGAGCAATTCCTTGGCGTCTTCATCGATCTTCTGCAGCTCGGTACGGAGAACGTCGTCCGCCTTGGCCGGATCGTCGTAGGGCGCAGCTTTCGTCGCGTAGCGGTAGGCCTCGCGCTTCAAGCGTTCCGAGATGGCGCGGGAGCGAACCCAGGCGGCGATACGCTCGGGACCGAGCAGGCGCTGCGTGAAGAGGGTCGCGAATGCGAGGCATATCGCAGCCGTGATCGCGACAAAGGTGCGGGGATTGGCAATTCCTTCCGGCAGCTGGCTCGCCACTGCCGCCAATACCGCGCCCAGCGAAGACAATGCAAAGACGGACCAGCGCGCGCGATCGATTGTCGACTTCATCGCGTTCGCGGTGGTCGACCATTTGGCCTGACTGTCCGCAACGGATTCCAGGATGGTCATCGTCGTCCCCCCAAAATGCTTTCGTTGAACACACGGCGTCAGGGCAATTGATCGGCGTCGCGGAGGCGCGCGCCGCGAAATGCAGCGAAGCAATTGAAAGCTTCATGCTCCTCCAAGATCAACCTCAGGTCAAGCGCGTCGCGCCGGCTTCAATCCGCCGACGGTGAGCAAACCCTAGCGCTTCTTCCCGAGGAGCCGACCTACGGCGGGCCCTAAAGACATTTGACTGCGGCCTGCTTATCGACGACAAGCCGCCATGGCCAAGAAACCCGGAACCAATCCCAAAGGCGAATTCGCCTTCTTTAATGTCTTTTATGAAGACGATTCCCAACGCTCCAACCGCCGCGTGCCCTCAGAGCTGCTCGGCGGCCTCGATGGCGATGAACCCGCCCGCGCCTTCATCATGGAGCAGGACCGCGAGATCGCGGAAAAGAGCGGCCGGCCGGCGCTGGAGATCAAGCGGATCGAGCGGGTCGGGGTGAAGAAGAAGTAGGTCGGCGTCGGCCTCGGCAGAAGCAAGAACGGCGGGGCTGCGGCCCGCAGTTCTCATTTGGATGGATGCGCGGACAACCACTGAAACAATACAAAAACGGCGAGCTCTCGCCCGCCGTTCACTGCTTGAGGGACCAAAGCCAGCCCCGGATACAACGACTCTAAATCAGTTATCCAAGAAGCTCCGCAGCTTCCGGCTCCTCGACGGATGCTTCAGCTTCCTTAGCGCCTTGGCCTCGATCTGACGAATACGCTCTCTCGTCACGCTGAACTGCTGGCCCACTTCTTCCAGCGTGTGGTCGGTGTTCATGCCAATGCCGAAGCGCATGCGGAGCACGCGTTCTTCGCGCGGGGTGAGTGACGCCAGCACGCGCGTCGTGGTCTCGCGCAGGTTGGACTGGATCGCGGCGTCGATCGGCAGGATCGCGTTCTTGTCCTCGATGAAATCGCCGAGGTGTGAATCCTCTTCGTCACCGACGGGGGTTTCGAGCGACAGCGGCTCCTTGGCGATCTTGAGGACCTTGCGGACCTTCTCGAGCGGCATGCCGAGCTTTTCGGCGAGCTCTTCCGGGGTCGGCTCGCGGCCGATCTCGTTGAGCATCTGGCGCGAGGTGCGCACGATCTTGTTGATCGTCTCGATCATGTGCACGGGGATGCGGATGGTGCGGGCCTGGTCCGCGATCGAGCGGGTGATCGCCTGCCGGATCCACCACGTGGCGTAGGTCGAGAACTTGTAGCCGCGGCGATACTCGAACTTGTCGACCGCCTTCATCAGGCCGATGTTGCCTTCCTGGATCAGGTCGAGGAACTGCAGGCCGCGATTGGTGTACTTCTTGGCGATCGAGATCACGAGACGAAGGTTGGCTTCCACCATCTCCTTCTTGGCCTGGCGCGCTTCGCGCTCGCCCTTCTGCACGGAGTGCACGATCTTGCGGAACTCGACGATCTCGAGGCCGGTCAGCGCGGCGAGCTGATGCACCTCGTGGCGGAGGTCCTTGATGCGGTCCTTCTCGTGGTGGACGAAGTTCTTCCAGCCCTTGGCCGACAGCTTCGAGACACGATTGAGCCAGCGCGGGTCCAACTCAGAACCCGTGTAGTTGCGCAAGAAGTCTTCGCGCGCGACACCGTGGCTGTCGGCGAGGCGCATCAGGCGGCCCTCGTGCGAGACGAGGCGCTTGTTGATGTCGTAGAGCTGCTCGACGAGGCTATCGATACGCGCCTGGTTGAGGCGCAGCGACTTCACCTCGACGATGATCTCGTCCTTGAGCTTGCGGTACTTGCGCTCCTGGTGCGGCGACAGCGAGGGACCATGCGAGGTGCTCTCGAGCTGGTTCTGGATGTCCTGCTCTTGCAGCTTGCGCAGCTTCTTGTAGCTCTCGGCGATCTTGTCGAAGATCTCGACGACCTTCGGCTTGAGCTCGGCCTCGATCGCCGCCAGCGACATCTGGTTCTCGAACTCGTCGTCCTCGTCCATGTCGGCTTCGGCGGCGGATTCGCCCGGATCCTTCTCTTCGCCGCCCTGCCCGCCAGCGGCAGGCTGCGCGGCGCGGAAAGGGGTCGGCGACGGCGGAG
>NZ_JALBGZ010000485.1:0-5014 GCF_023006515.1 Bradyrhizobium sp. PRIMUS42 | reverse complement strand
GCAGCGGCCGCGGGGCGCCGGCTCGTGCCGCGATCGCCTTGAGCGCTCCGAGCGGAATCGCGAGGGAATAGGCGTAGCGCTGCTCCAGGCAGAGCGGACAGGGCAGGATCTCCAGCACGAGCTGGAAGAACCAGGCGCCCGCGATGGTCGCAGCCGCGATCAGCGTGACGAGCAGCGAGGCCGTCAGCGCGGAGCCGCCGGCAGCCGGCTTGAACGCAGGTATCGCGGCACTCTGGGTCGTCACGGCAGCCTCTTTCCGATCGGTCGCGCCCTTAAGCCTCTAGCTCCGGTCCATGCGGCTGTCGAGAACGGGCGGGATCACTTTGGCGCGGGTTGACCCCGCTTTGTCCATGGCTATAGTCCGCCGGCTTCGCGACGCTCCCTTCAAGGGCTGACCGAGGGCCCCTGTGGCGGAACTGGTAGACGCGCTCGACTCAAAATCGAGTTCCGCAAGGAGTGCTGGTTCGATTCCGGCCAGGGGCACCACGCTTCGGGCTTCGCGTGGCGCGGCCATGCTGAACCGAAGAGTGAAGCGTGTCCGTCCGGCGAAGCCTCTTGGCGAAGACGGACTGATCATAATCCCCCCAGCGCGGCCTGTGCCACCTCCTCACGGTTGACGACCGGCACCTTTCGGCGCGGGCCGCGATAGTTGTGCGCGCTCCGGCGACACGACCATCTCCCTGCCGCAGGCGCTACATCGCGCGGAAGTGCCGAGGATTTCGCAGGCCGGGTCGCCCGCGGCGATGCCATGCCGGCATTTCGGGCAGAGATAGCCTTCAGGCGTCTCGACGAAATCATATGACGGACCGACATAGGCGCAAACGAATCGATCTGTCCGGCTTGCAGAGCCGGCGATCTGGAGTTCGTTCTGGTCTTTCATCACATGAGCGGAATGTCGAAAATGATGACCGCGAATAGCAGCTGGATCCAGTTCGCTTCGGCGATCGAAAGCAATGCCTCGGGCATCGCGACCTGCCTTCGCTGGGCGCATAGCGCGCCGCGCCAGCGTTAATCTAGACCTTTGCAACTGGCGGGCGAAGTGGGTTTTTGGGGGCGGCCGGCGTCGGGAACTCCGTTCCTTGACACTTTGCTAATCTTTCTCGCCAAATCGCCGGATCGGCTCGCCCTCCCCTCTCTGGCAATCGTCACTTCGCTCCTGTATAAACCGGTAGCTTCTTCTGTAACTCGAAGGAGCTCTCATGAACGACCTGCACGCGTGGCTTTCGCAACAGCACCACGGTTTGCGGACCTTCCAGACCTTTCAGCAAAAGCTCGAGACGCTCGGCCGGCGCGATCCCGCCCAGCGCGGCCTGTGCTGCCTGCTCAGCAATGTCGTCGGCAGCTATGTCGAGGCCTTTGACGAAGATCCGCTGCCGGTCGAGGTCGCCGACGGCGCCTATCATCGCCTGCTGACGCTGGTCGAAAGCCTCGATCTTCACGGAGACGCCGCTCGCCGCCTCACCGACATCAACCGCGTGGCAACCTGCGAATTGTGGCGGTGATCGGCAGGAGGAGCGCGCACACGTCAATTTTCAAACGACGAGACACACCGCTACAGCCTCGCGGCGCATAACGCCCGAGTGTTGCGCTTCTGTCGGCGCCCCTTCCTTGGAAAGGGCGCAGGGAAGGCCGGGCGCCGGCTGGCACCCGCGGTCCGCTGTGCGCAAATTGCGCGAAGACAGATGCACAGCGGCATACAGGGCAGCCTGGACATCCCGGCCTTTCCCTGCGCAGTGGTTTGACGGCTTATGGCGCGCTCTCCCCGGGGAGCGATGCACTATTGCCCCCGTCGCCTTGCGGATGACTGGTGCGCGTGCCCGGTCGGGCCGCTTCACCACCGCAAGCCTTGACGCACAGACCCCGGGCGTCAGGACGACACGCTTTTGCCGTACGCGGACCGCACCGGTCGTGTGCGCGCCAGTCAACCGCTCACGGGCCAAGCCCGCCCTGCGATTGCTGGCGCGCCGATGCGCTCCACGTCCACCGCCACCCGGCCCGCGTATCGTGACGATCGCGAAACGCCCCTTATCCATGGGCCGGGATGACGACGCACATACGACATTTCCGAATTTCGGTCAAGCAGAATTTGGGCGCGCGAAACGGCGGGCGTTCGGACAGATCGTTCCGATTGAGAACAGCTTCTGGAGCCCAATGGCCTCATTCTGGCCCGCGTGTCTCCACGTCGTCATTGCGAGCGCAGCGAAGCAATCCAGGAATGCATCCACGGATGTAGCCTGGATTTGCTTCGTCGCAAGTGCTCCTCGCAATGACGAGGATGAGAGATTTCCCGTCCAACTGCCGTCCGGCGCGGAGGCCCCAGGAGCGAAGTCGCACCTGCCGTTCGCGCGCCGAATGATCGATAGGGTTTAGATCCCGTACCGCCGCGAGGTGTTCGACTTCGCTGCGCCAGTACCTATATCGTGCGGCAACAGATGTGATGCAGCGGACAGCTTTGATGGCCAGGACACGCACGACGGACGCCGACGACCTTCCCCGCTATTTCGTCTGGGTCCGGGGCCTGGAAGGCCCCGAGCCGCAGAAATGGACGGCCATGGATTTCGGCGTCGGCGATTGGAAGCGACCGCTCGTGCTGGCCTATCTGGAGCTGCCACAGGACGAACGGCGTTTGTCATTGTCGGCGCTGGCCCGGCGCTATCCGCCGCCGCGGGTTGATCTTTCGTGAGCCGGGCGAGGGTGTGTACTCATCAACATTCGCTCCGCCAGGCAAAGCTGGAAGTCAGCCCCTCAAGCGTTATCGGCGGCTTGTGACCCTGTGCAGCCGCCGCGGCCAGTATACCTCTGTATGATCCACTTGCCGAACCAATGGAGTAACGTCCCTCCGACTTTGATGGGGACTTTACATGGATCTGTTCCGCGCGGAGAAAATCGGCGAAGTCGAAAATAATTCGGCTCGAAAATGTCGGGTCTGCGACAAGCAACTACAGCTGGTTCGCACGATACTGAACATGGAAACCGGCAACCTCATGCACCTGTTCGAATGCGAATGCGGCGACCGCATCTGGAACGACTGAGGCCGCCTCAGTTGGCGGCCATTTTCAGTTCAAAAGATGCTGAGCAGATGGGCTGGTGTTGGATGCGCCGACATCTCCGTCAAGCTGAATGGGCGGCGAGCATCGCACGCTCGGGCACCGACGATTTTTGGTATCGATCTTCCGCGAGCACGCACCCCTACGAGGATACGGGACGCGTTCTCTAGCCACATGGGAGAACGAGATGAAATCAGAATTTGCAAATCGCGGTCGTGCAGCAAGATAGGTCGAGGAGCCTTGACATAACGGCGCTCGACCACAACGGCGGTGACCATCCGGCACCGCCGTTTCGACAACAACCTTTGGCTTTTTGAAGCAAGCGACTTCCGAAAGTGGTCCATCGGCGAAGGCGGAAATCAGGGAAGCCGAACGCTCCAATCACCTCTCGCGCCGCGACCTTCTTTCACGGGGTACGGACGGAGAAATGCGAGTAACGTGCCGTCGCGGGGCGTAAAACGCACTTTCGGGAGGACCGTCGCATGATCGATAGACGAAGCCTCGTTACGAGCGCGATCATCATTATGCTCGAGCCGCGATTGGCCAGTGCGCAGAGATCAGGAAAGTTATCGCGAGTCGTCTTCTTTTCGGTCGCGGCTGGTCCGAACCCTCTTGCGGATTCGTTCACGCGAGGATTGAAGGAGCTGGGTTATAGTGAGGGACACAACCTTTCGATCCAGTATCGTTGGATGGCTGGTCATGAGAGCCAGTACGACGAGGTAGCGCGCGAGTTGGCCGAAAGTCAGCTGGACGTGATCGTCACAGCAGGCCATCCTCTGGCTGTTGCCGCCAAGAAGGCGACAGCACAGACACCCATCGTCGCGCTTGCCGTTGTCAATCCCGTAGGAAGTGGCTTAGCTGCCAGCATCTCCCATCCCGTCGGCAACCTGACGGGCTTTTCCTTGGAGGTCACACCCGAAACGAACGCGAAAATGCTCCAGCTTTTGCACGAGGCAGCTCCTAAAATCACTCGAGTTGGTGTGCTTTGGAATTCTGCAAATCCTGGCAGCCGTTTCTACCTCGAGGCGGTGGAGCAAGCAGCACAATCGGAAGGGCTTACCCTCAATGCTTACGATGTACGCCGAGCGGAGGACATCAATGGTGTGTTCCGTTCGCTTCGCGGAAACGTTGAAGGACTCATTGTTTTCCCAGAGGGGCTCCTTTGGACGTATCGCCGCAATATCGTTGACGCTACGCGGGAAGCACAACTAGCGACGATTTTTGGTTATCGCGATGCTGCCGAAATGGGAGCGTTGATGAGCTACGGCCCCGATCTCGTCGATCTTTTCAAGAGAGGCGCAGCTTACGTAGATAAGATCATCAAAGGCGCCAAAGCTGCGGAGCTTCCGATTCAACAGCCGGCAAAATTTGAGTTGGTGATCAATGTGAAGACGGCTAATGCCTTGCACATTGGTGTGCCTCCAACGTTGCTCGCCCGCGCGGATGCGGTGATTGAATAGGCGCGTTAGCCCCCGTGCATGAGTCCCCAGGTGGCCCTTAGCTGCCGCTCTTTTTCGGCGTCCGACGTCGGCTTGCAGGGTACCAACGGACCCTAGGTCGAATACGGCCGCAAGGCCCGCATGTGGCCAAACTCGGACGTTGTGAGCTGCGGCAACGGGCCGGTGTCAGAGGCAGAGCGGACCGGTCGGCGCCTGAGTGCCGCGCGGAGCACGGATCCAGCTTAGGTGCGACCCCACAACCGTCTACCCGCGCCGACGCGGGTCATCGCCGCCCCCATGATTATGGGTGTCACGACATCCGCACTGCGGTTAAACTTGCCCTTGCGCCGCGGGGGACACGCGGGTGCAGGACCATGATCATGACCGAACAGGGCGAGACGGGTGACACCATCACCATCCTCCTCGTCGAGGACGACGCACCGACCTGCTGGCGGCTGCAGGATGCGCTGGTCAAGGCCGGCTACGAGGTGCGCAGCGCCGGCACGCTCGGCGAAGCCCGTGCCGCCC
>NZ_JALBGZ010000484.1:0-5017 GCF_023006515.1 Bradyrhizobium sp. PRIMUS42 | reverse complement strand
GTTCTCGCTTCTTAGCATCGCTGGCCAAATCGCGGATGAGGGCGCATTCCGCCGCATCCGTGCGGAGCTTTTCCAACTGAGCCTGCATGTCTTTCATTGCGGTCGGTCCGTCGACCTCAAGCTCGAACCGGCTGCGTTCTTCGTTGTCGCGAAAGGATTCCGGCATCGTCTCGCTCCTGGGTTCGGCTATTGGGTCTTTGCGCCTTCCGCCGCCGGAAACACGACGCGGTCGTCGGTGCGGCAGTAGCGGTCGGCGAACATGCGGCCGATCGGGTGATAGCGGTCCATATGCACCCGCATCGCCTTGTCGTCCCACAGCTCGTCGCGAATGTGGAAGTGGATGCCTTCGCCCATGATCAGGCGGCGATCGTCGTTGACGTCGATCAGCTTCCAGAGCTTGCACTCCATCGCCCAGGGCGTGTCGGCGAGTCGCGGCACCGCGATCTTCGTCGAGGGCGCAAGCTTGAGGCCGAGATAGTCGGGTTCGCCGATGTCAGGCGGAAAATCGCCGCTGCTCTCGTGCATCGCCCGCGCCAGCGGCTCGTCCGCCAGGTTGACCACGAACTCGCCGGTGCGCTGGATATTGAGGAAGGTGTCCTTGTCCTCACCATCAGGCTTCCGGTTCGCCGCGAACATGCAGAGTGGCGGGTCCTCGCAGAACGCGTTGAAGAAGCTGAACGGGGCGGCGTTGACCACGCCGGTCGGCCCGAGCGTGGTCACCCACGCGATCGGCCGCGGCAGGATGAAGGACGTCAGCACCTTGTAGCGCTCGCGTGGCGTGAGGTCGCTGGCGGCGTAGTCCATGGGGGCTCCTGCAAGGGGGAGGTCTCGTAGGGTGGGGAAAGCGAAGCGTGCCCACCACTTCTTTATGGTGGGCACGGCGCAAGTGCGCCTTTGCCCACCCTACAGCACTTCCGTCGAACGACATTCGTAGGGCGGATTACGCTTCGCTAATCCGCCCTACGACATCTCGATCACGCCATGCTCAGCTCGTGGCGTCCGACCACCATCCAATGCACCTCGTCCGGACCGTCGGCGAAGCGCAGATGGCGGACGTCCTGATACATCTCGGCCAGCGGGGTCCAGTGCGAGATGCCGGTGGCGCCGTGCATCTGGATGGCCTGGTCGATGATCTTGCAGGCGCGCTCAGGCACCATGGCCTTGACCATGGAGACCCAGACGCGGGCCTCCTTGTTGCCGAGCACGTCCATCGCCTTCGCTGCCTTCAGCACCATCAGCCGCATCGCCTCGATCTCGCAGCGCGCCTGGGCGATGATCTGCATGTTGCCGCCGAGATGGGCGATCTTCTTGCCGAAGGCTTCGCGGGTGAGGCCCCGCTGCACCATCAGATCGAGCGCCTTCTCGGCTTTGCCGATGGTGCGCATACAGTGATGGATGCGGCCGGGCCCGAGGCGGAGCTGCGAGATCTCGAAGCCGCGGCCTTCGCCGAGCAGGATGTTCTCCTTGGGCACACGGACATTGTTGAAGCGCATGTGCATGTGGCCGCGCGGGGCGTGGTCCTGGCCGAATACGTACATGGGGCCGAGCACCTCGACGCCGGGTGTGTCGCGCGGCACCAGGATCTGCGACTGCTGCTTGCTCGGCGCCGCGTCCGGATTGGTCTTGACCATCACGATGAGGATCTTGCAGCGGGGATCGCCGACGCCGGAGATGTAATATTTCTCGCCGTTGATGACCCATTCGTCGCCGACGAGCTTTGCCGTCGTCGAGATGTTCTTGGCGTCGGAAGAGGCGACGTTCGGCTCGGTCATGACATAGGCTGAACGGATCTCGCCGTTGAGCAGCGGCTTCAGCCACTTCTCCTTCTGCTCCTTGGTGCCGACGCGCTCCAGCACCTCCATGTTGCCGGTGTCCGGCGCCGAGCAGTTCATGCTCTCCGAAGCCAGCGGGCTCTTGCCGAGCTCGGATGCGATATAGGCGTAGTCGAGATTCTTCAGGCCCTGGCCGGTCTCGTCGTCCGGCAGGAAGAAGTTCCAGAGACCTTCCTGCTTGGCCTTGTTCTTGGCCTTCTCCAGCACCTCGAGCTGCTTCGGCGTGAAGCTCCAGCGGTCTTCCTTGCCTTCGCCGGCCTTGGCGAACTCGATCGACATCGGCTCGACGGTGTCGCGGATGAATTTCTTGACGTGATCATAGAGCGGCCGGACCTGGTCCGACATGCGCAGGTCGTTGAGCTCGTCGCCGGGATTGAGGGTGTAGTTGGTGGTGCGGGGAATGTAGGTGTGTTTTGTCATTGTTCCTCCCGGGACGCTGAGATCGTTCTGGGCGCAAGAATAGTCGGAGCGCGGCCAAAGTGCGAGCGCGCATTTTTCACGCGGAGCCATGCCATGCGATGGAATTTGGCAGAGGCGTTTGAAATGTTGTTTGAATGGGACGGGAGAGCTCCCTCCAGGTGTCGTCCCGGACAAGCGCGCCTCACTCTCCGCTGTCATCGCCCGGCGAAGACCGGGCGATCCAGTATTCCAGAGACCGTCGTGATTGGGCCGAGAAGCCGCGGCGTACTGGATTCCCCGCTTTCGCGGGGAATGACACCAACCGTGTGGTTTAGTTCGGCATCCGATGCATGGCGCAGATCTTGTTGCCGTCGAGGTCGCGCAAATAGGCCAGATACATCTTGCCGGCCGCGCCGCCATCGCGGATGCCCGGTGGATTCTCACAGGTCTTGCCGCCGGCCGCGAGACCGGCCGCGTGCCAGGCTTCGACTTGCTCGGGCGAGCTGCACGCAAAACCGATCGTGCCGCCGTTCGCGCAGGTCGCCGGTTCGCCGTTGATCGGCTTCGACACCGAGAACACGCCGGTCTTGGTGATGTAGAAGATGCGGTGGCCGTCGACCCTGGCCGGCCGCACCTCGAGCGTGCTCAGCAGGTTGTCGTAGAATGACTTGGCTTTGTCGAGATCGTTGGTGCCGATCATCACGTGCGAGAACATTTGCCCATTCCCTTCTGCGCTTACAATATGAGCCGTAGGTGGGCAAAGCGCAGCGTGCCCCCCACGACATTGGAAAATGCCTATGGTGGGCACGGCGCAAGGGCGCCTTTGCCCACCCTGCAAAAGATCAAAACGCGGTATAGCCGCCGTCGATCACGAACGTATCGGCCGTGTGATACGACGACGCCTTGCTCATCAGATAGACGGCGATGCCGCCGAAATCGCTTGGCTCGCCGAAGCGCCGCACCGGAATGCGCGGCATCACGTTGGCGACGAATTTCTCGTTCGCCATGATGCCCGCGGTCATGTCGCTCTTGATCCAGCCGGGCAGGATCGCATTGGCCGTGACGCCGTGGCGGGCCAGCTCGACGCCGAGCGCGCGCACCAGCGCATTGATCGCGGCCTTGGTCGCTGCATAATGCTCGTTGCGCGCGGTGCCGAAGATCGAGGCGAGGCTCGAGGTGGCCACCAGCCGGCCGAAGGGATCGCCGGCATTGGCGCGATCGGTCATGTGGCGCGCGGCGGCCTGGAACGCGTGGAATACGCCGTCGAGATTGGTCGCAAACATCGTGCGCCATTCTTCCTCGGTGCGCTCGATGAAGGAGCGCCGGCCGCCGCCGCCGATGCCGGCATTGGCGAAGCAACCGTCGACCCGGCCGAAAATGTCGAGCGTCGCCTTCATCGCCGCGTTGACCGAGGCTGGGTCGGTGACGTCGCAGACGCGGGTGTCGACCTTGCCTGATAGCCCCGCCATGCTCGCGGCAGCAGCCCTGTTCTTGTCGGGATTGCGGCCCCAGATCGAGACGTTGCAGCCCTGGCCCGCGAGCGCCTGCGCGATGCCGAGGCCGATGCCGCCATTGCCTCCGGTGATGACGGCCACGCGGCCGGAGAGGTCGAAAATGTTCATGGCGCGTTTCCTGTTTTTGGCAAGTCTTCTTGATGTGCGGTGCATCAGCCGCTGCGCGCAAGATTGCTTGCTATGCTCTGATCACCATGGACAAGACCGCGCCAAAAATCAAATATGCGCTCAGGCAAAACGAATTCCGGTCTGCGAAACTGACGCGGGCCGCAACTCACGAGGAAACCATGCAGTTCAAACACGTCACGCTCGATTTCGATGGCTCGGTCGCGATCCTCAAGCTCGACCATCAGGAGGTGATGAACGCGGTCTCGGTTGACATGCTGGGCGGTCTCGCCGAGGCGCTCGACACGATCGAGGAGAAAAAGGACGAGGTCCGCTGCGTCGTCTTGACCGGCGCGGGGCGGGCGTTCTGCACCGGCGCGAACCTTCAGGGCCGCAACGACCAGTCGAAGAAGACCAAGGCCGGCCTGACGCTCGAGACCGGCTTCCATCCCTTCCTGCGCCGCATTCGCAATTTGCATTGCCCGATCGTGACCGCGGTCAACGGTCCGGCGGCGGGCGCCGGCATGAGCTTCGCGCTGCTCGGCGACATGATCCTATGCGCGCGTTCCTCTTACTTCCTTCAGGCCTTCCGCCGCATCGGCCTCGTGCCGGATTGCGGCTCGACCTGGCTGCTGCCGCGCCTCATCGGCCGGGCGCGCTCGATCGAATTGTCGCTGATGGGCGAGCGGCTGCCGGCCGAGAAGGCGCTGGAATGGGGCCTCGTCAACCGCGTCCACGACGACGGCGTGCTGATGGAGGAGGCGATGAAGCTGGCGCGCGACCTTGCCAGCGGCCCGACGGTCGCGCTGTCGCTGATCCGCAAGCTCTACTGGGACAGCCCGGAGAATTCCTTCGAGGATCAGCTCAACCTCGAATTCCAGTGCCAGCTCCGCGCCGGCGACACCCAGGATTTCCGCGAGGGCGTGGGCGCGTTCCTGGAGAAGCGGCCCGCGCAGTTCAAAGGCAAATGATCGAAACGGAGCTTTCACGCAGCGTCCGGCGCTGGTGTCCGGGGGCGACCGGCGTCACCGGAGCAGCAAAACTGTCCGGCGGCGCCAGCCAGGAAACCTGGCGCTTCGATATCGTGCATCCCGATGGGCCGATCGGCGCGATCCTGCGCCGCTCGCCGAAAGGCTATGGCGCGGCGCCAACGCGCGCGGCAGGTCT
>NZ_JALBGZ010000483.1:0-5023 GCF_023006515.1 Bradyrhizobium sp. PRIMUS42 | reverse complement strand
CGCACCATGGCAGTGGGCGAGCCGACGGCCGAGATGCGCGACCGCTTCACCCGCGTGCTGCGCGGCCATATCGCGATCGCGCGCGCGATCTTCCCGGACGGCACCACGGGCGCGCAGCTCGATACGCTGGCACGGCAATATCTCTGGGCCGCCGGTGTCGATTTCGAGCATGGCACCGGTCACGGCGTCGGCAGCTATCTCTCGGTGCACGAAGGCCCGGCGCGGATCTCGAAGCTCGGGACCACGCCGCTGAAGCGCGGCATGATCCTCTCCAACGAGCCCGGCTATTACAAGACCGACGGCTTCGGCATCCGCATCGAGAATCTCGAGCTGGTCGTCGCCGCCGACATCAAGGGCGCCGAGAAGCCGATGAACGCGTTCGAGACGCTGACCCTGGCGCCGATCGACCGCCGACTCATCGATGCAGCGATGCTGAGCAAGGATGAGCTCGCCTGGCTCAATGCCTATCATGCGCGCGTTCGGGCCGAGGTGCGGCCGGCACTCGACGAGGCGACGAAGGCCTGGCTCGATCAAGCGACGGCGGACATGACGTAGCGCTGCGCATGGCTGCATCGTGTTGCGCGCAGCCCTCACCCCACACTCCGCTCCGTAGGGTGGGCAAAGCATCCGCCGCAGCTCGAAGAGCGCAGGCGGAGGCGTGCCCACCCTCTATTCCGACGCTGCAGCAGCAACGGTGGGCACGCCGCGCAAAGGGCGCGTCTTTGCCCACCCTACAGACCTCATCAGGTACTGCGTAGATCTTCGACCTCCGCACCCCCTCATCATAACCATCCCGGAATCCGTATAGCCGCATTCCGAAACGCCGATATCGGACCTGCGCTAGCCCGCTACAGTCCGATTTGAATTCGAAAGACGGACGTTTATGCACGGCATCATCAGCAAGCCGCCGGGAGCGGCAACCAATCTTGCGACCTCGCGCGTGGTGTTGCTGCTGCTCGTCGTCATGACCGGGGTCGCGCCGATCTCGCTCTACATCCTGGTTCCGGCGCTGCCGGTGCTGGCGACGACGTTCGGGCGCGACATCTCGATCGCGCAGATGACGGTGTCGCTCTACATGGTCGGCATCGCGCTGTCGCAGCTGATCATGGGGCCATTGTCGGACAAGTTCGGCCGGCGCCCGGTGCTGCTCGGGGGCCTCGCGCTGATGGTCGCGGCGAGCATCGCCTGCATCTTCGCCGAAACCCTGCCGCAACTGATCGCAGCGCGTTTCTTCCAGGCACTCGGCGGCGCCTCCGGCATGGTGGTGAGCCGCGCCATCATCCGCGACATCTACGAGCGCGACCGCGTCGCCTCCATGATCAGCCTCGTGGTCGCCGCCCTGATGATCGGCCAGATGGTTTCGCCGCTCACCGGTGGCCTGATCGAGACCGCGTTCGGCTGGCGCGCGATCTTCTACGCCATCACCGTCGCCGCGATCATTGTCGCCGTCGGCATTGCGCTGGCGCTGCCCGAAACGCGTCGCAGCCGGGCCGCCGGCAGCGGTTTCCGTGGCGACATAGGCATCCTGATTCGCAACCGCGCCTTCGTCGGCTATGTGATGTGCCAGGTGCTGGCCTCGCAGATCATCTTCACTTTCGCCGGCGGCGGCCCCTACATTGTCGTGACGCAGATGGGCCGGACCAGCGCCGAATACGGCGCCTGGTTTGCGACCTCGGGCTTTGCGTTTCTGGTCGGCAATCTGCTCTGCGTGCGCTTTGCGCCGCGGCACTCGCTGGCAAAGCTGATCTGGTTCGGGCTCGCGCTCCAGTTCGCCGGCAGCCTGTTGAACCTGCTGTGGAGTTTTACCGGCTGGAACGAAGCGCCCGCCTGGCTTTTCGGCACGCAGATGATCGTGATGGTGGGCAATGCCTTCGTGATGGCGAATTCCGCGGCCGGCGCGATCAGCATCCGACCGGAAGCGGCCGGCACCGCGTCGGGCGCCATGGGCTTTCTGCAGCAGGGGATCGGCGCGCTGATGTCGCAATTCGGCGCCTATCTCGGCGGCCATTCCGCAACGACGCTGCCGCTCACCGCTGCGGTGCTGGCGATCTCATTGCTCTGCGCCTGCACGATGTTCTTCGTCGTCCCACGCCGCGAAGTCGTGGTCAGCGAGGCGCTGATCGGGCGGGCGGAAGAAGAAGAGACAGGGATGATGTGAGGGGTGGCGCGCTCTTCCCCGTCATTGCGAGCGGAGCGAAGCAATCCAGAATCTCTCCGCAGCGGCAGTCTGGATTGCTTCGTCGCAAGGGCTCCTCGCAATGACGGGGCGAGACCTCACTCCCCGATCAGCTTCAGCCACTCGTCCTCGGTCAGCACCTTGACGCCGTGCTTGTTGGCCTCGGCGAGCTTCGAGCCGGCGCCCGGGCCGGCCACCACGAGATCGGTCTTCTTCGACACCGAGCCGGACACCTTGGCCCCTAACCGCTCAGCCGTCGCCTTGGCCTCGTCGCGCGTCATCTTCTCCAGCGATCCCGTGAACACCACGGTCTTGCCAGCGACGGCCGAGTTGCTCTTCGGCTTCTCGGCGTCGATGATCTCGACTTCGCTGGTCAGCCGCTCGACAATGCCGCGATTGTGGCTCTCGCCGAAATAATCAGCGATGCTCTTGATCACGGTGTCACCGATCTGGTCGAGCGCGTCCATGTCCGCCATCGCCTCCTCGTCGCCGTGAGCGACCTTCAGGCACGCGTCGTGGAAGGCGTCCCAGGAGCCGTAGCCGCGTGCCAGCGCCAGCGCCGTGGTTTCGCCGACATGGCGCATGCCGAGCGCATAGACGAAGCGCTCCAGCGCGATTCTGCGCCGGCTCTCGATGGCGCCGAACAGGTTGCGCACCGAGGTCGCGCCATAGCCCTCGATCTCCTCGAGCTTGAGCTTGGAATTGCGCTTCTCCAGCGTGAAGATCTCGGCGGGTTCCTTGACCCATCCTTCGTCGAAGAAATACTGAAGTTGCTTCTCCCCCAATCCGTCGATGTCGAAGGCGCGGCGTGACACGAACAGCTTGAGGTGCTCGATCTTCTGATAGGGGCAGGCGAACTCGCCGGTGCAGCGGGCGCGGGATTCCTCTTCGCCGGCGGCCGTCTCGCCGCGCACGACGTCGGTGTGCAGCGGGCACGGGCACTTCTTCGGGAAAGAGAACTCCTTGGCGCTCTTCGGCCGCTTGTCGAGGACGACGTCGACGATCTGCGGGATCACGTCGCCGGCGCGCTGGACCACGACGGTGTCGCCGATCCTGATGTCGCGCCCCTCGCGCAGCACCTCGCCCTTGTTGCCGATGCCCTTGATGTAGTCCTCGTTGTGCAACGTGACGTTCTGCACGATCACGCCGCCGACCCCGACCGGTTCGAGCTTGCCGACCGGCGTGAACGAGCCGGTGCGGCCGACCTGGATCTCGATGTCACGCAGCACCGTCATGGCGCGCTCGGCCGGGAATTTGTGCGCGATGCCCCAGCGCGGCGTGCGCGAGACGAAGCCGAGTCGCTCCTGCCAGTCGATGCGGTCAACCTTGTAGACCACGCCATCAATATCGTAGTCGAGCTCGGCGCGCTCTTCCTCGATGCTCTGGTGAAACGCGATCAGTTCCTCCACGGAGTGACACAGCTTGGTCAGCGGATTGGTCTTGAAGCCGCAGCGCTCGAACCAGCCGATCATGCCGCTCTGTGTCCCCTCGGGCATCGCACTCATCTCCCCCCAGGCATAGGCAAAGAAGCCGAGCGGACGCGAAGCGGTGATGGTCGGGTCCTTCTGCCGGAGCGAGCCCGCCGCCGAATTGCGTGGATTGGCGAAGATGGTATCGCCCGCCGCCTTCTGCCGCTCGTTGAGCGCGAGGAACGCCTTCTTGGTCATGTAGACCTCGCCGCGGACCTCGCAGATGTCGGGGACGCTGCGACCTTTCAGCTTCTGCGGCACGTCTTCGAGGGTACGGATGTTGGCGGTGACGTCCTCGCCCACCGCGCCGTCGCCGCGCGTCGCCGCAGTGACGAGTTCGCCGCCCTCATAGCGTAGCGACATCGAGAGGCCGTCGATCTTCGGCTCGGCGGAGAAATTGACCTTGTCGTCGTCGAGCTTCAGAAAGCGCACGATGCGGCCGACGAAGTCGCGCACGTCCTCTTCGGCAAAGGCATTGTCGAGCGACAGCATCGGAACGGAATGCCGGACCTTCTTGAAGCGGCCTGACGGCGCCGCGCCGACCTTCTGCGAGGGCGAGTCCGCCGTGACAAATTCCGGAAAGCGCTTCTCGATGGCGTTGAAGCGCTGGCGCAACGCGTCGTATTCGGCGTCGGTGAGGGTGGGCGCATCCTCCTGATAGTAGCGCTCGTTGTGCCCCTCGATCTCGAGCGACAGCCGCATGTGCTCGACCTTGGCCTGAGCCTTGGTGAGGTCGGCGACGTCGCGAAGTGGTTTCGATTTTGCTGCTCTTGCCATCATGCTTAAGGTTCTAGCTCGTCGTTCCGGGATGGTCCGAAGGACCAGACCCGGAACCTCGAGATTCCGGATTCGCACTTCGTGCGCCCCGGAATGACGGTTGGGGGAGAGACCAAGGCTTACTACGTCTATATCCTAGCAAGCCGACGCGACGGAGCAATCTATGTCGGCATCACCAATAACCTCGTGCGCCGCGTCTACGAGCATCGAATCAAAGGCGTGCCAGGCTTCACGGCCAAATACAACATCACGCAGCTCGTTTGGTTCGAAGTCTATGACGATCCGATCTCGGCAATCTCACGCGAGAAGGAGCTCAAGAAGTGGAAGCGGGACTGGAAAATCAAGCTGATCGAGAAAGACAATCCAAACTGGGATGATCTGTACGAGTCGATCTGCAATTGAGAGGGTCATTTCGGGATGGTCCGAAGGACCAGACCCGGAATCTCGAGATTCCGGGTTCGATGCTTCGCATCGCCCCGGAATGACGGTGAAAGCCTAAGCCGTGGCCGCCTTGAGCAGCCGTTCCGCCGCTGCCCTCGCCTCCGCCGTGATCTCGGCGCCGGCCAGCATGCGGGCGATTTCCTCGCGGCGGTGGTCGGCG
>NZ_JALBGZ010000482.1:0-5028 GCF_023006515.1 Bradyrhizobium sp. PRIMUS42 | reverse complement strand
CGCCATCTCCGCGCCGGCGGTGCGCCGCTCGGAATGCGAGCTGTCGTCCGGCTGCGCGCCGGGGGCAGGGGGGACGCCCTGCTGTGAGGCATCGCGCATGGGAGCAGTGTTTCCGGTCATGGCGTGGCTCCGTTCGGATCGCGTCGAGCTTCAAATCGGTCGTCCGTACTTGTACGGGTCTTCGCGCGTTCTATGGCTGCGAGGGCCCGGCGTATTGCCTGAAGCGAGCATGCTTTGTCCGATCCTGCTCCAAGCAGGCGCGCGATTTTCACAAACGCACGATGGGTGAACGGACGGAAAAATGTTTGATTACAACGGGGCGCGAGGCAGGCCGTCACATGGTTGTCGCGATCGGGCCCGTCCGCGCCGGACAAATCGAGCTTCCTTCCCGACGCGGATGTTCGCGCCGAAGGGTTCGGAGGCTGCCTAAGCACTTCCGAACCGCGGTATTTGCCGTTCCCGTCCATTCTCCGATCGGGGATGAACATGAGACGGCGAGAGTTCATCATCATCCTGGGCGGCGCGACCACCTTGGGTGCGTTGCCCGCGCGCGCTCAGCAGCGTGAGCATGTTCCGCGTGTGGGCATTGTGTGGATCGCTCCGCAATCGGTCGTCCGTTTCACGACGCATTCCGCGCGGGACTGCGCGAGCTGGGTTATATCGAAGACCGGACGATTGCTCTCGAAGCGCCGCCGTTCGGGCTGGCCGAGGCAGGCGCCTTGTTGAGCTAGGGTGCGAACACGCCCGACATGCTGCGGCGCTCCGCCCGCTGCGTCGACCGGATCATCAAGGGCGCGAAGCCGGAAG
The DNA here is from genome assembly GCF_023006515.1 of Bradyrhizobium sp. PRIMUS42. Taxonomy (NCBI): domain Bacteria; kingdom Pseudomonadati; phylum Pseudomonadota; class Alphaproteobacteria; order Hyphomicrobiales; family Nitrobacteraceae; genus Bradyrhizobium; species Bradyrhizobium sp. PRIMUS42. Next base: position 4,221 of record NZ_JALBGZ010000482.1, on the reverse strand, counting down.
ATCTTCCCGTGCAGCAGCTGGTCAAGTTCGAGCTCGGGGTCAATTTGAAAGCAGCCAAGGCCCTTGGTCTTGCCATTCCCACCTCCATTCTGCTGCGGGCCGACGAAGTGGTCGAATGACACCGACCAGGAGATCAACGCGAGACAGGGATCGAGCATGCGGGCTTTGTCGACGGAGTGCGGCGATGAACTGCGCCGCCCGCTAAGCCGCCGCGGCGTGCGCCGACAAGAGCTGCTTCAATTTCGCTGCGGGCACGGCCGGGCTGAACAGCCAGCCCTGCATCTGGCTGCATCCGAGCTGGCGCAGCACCTCGCGCTGGGCTTCGGTCTCGACGCCTTCGGCGGTCGTCGCCATGTGGCGGGCGGCGGCCATGTGCACCACGGCCCGCACGATCGGGGAGGAATCCTCGGGTTCGCCGATGTCGCTGATGAAGCTGCGGTCGATCTTGATCTTGTCGAACGGGAAGCGGTGCAGATAGCTCAGCGACGAATAGCCGGTGCCGAAATCGTCGAGCGCGATGCGCACGCCGAGCTCGCGCAGCTGCTGCAGGATCGTCAGCGCCTCCTCGTCGTCGCGGATGAGGACCGTCTCGGTGATCTCGAGCTCGAGCCGTCCGGGCGCAAGCCCGGACTCCGCGAGCGCCGCGGCGACCTTGAGCGCCAGCGTCCGCGAGCGGAACTGCACCGGCGAGACGTTGACTGCGATGTGAATCTGGCCGGGCCAGGAGGCGGCCTCGGTGCAGGCCTGCTTTAGCACCCATTCGCCGATCTCGCCGATCAGCCCGGTGTCTTCCGCCACGGGAATGAAGTCCGCCGGCGAGATCATGCCGCGCTCCGGATGGCGCCAGCGCAGCAGCGCCTCGCAGCCGGTCACGACGTTGGCCGCGAGATCGACCAGCGGCTGATAGTGCACCTCGAACTCGCCGCGAACGAGCGCCTGACGCAGATCGAGCTCGAGCTGACGGCGCAGCCTCGCCTTGGCATCGTATTCGGGTGCGAAGACGCGGTAGGTGCGGCGCCCTTCCGACTTCGCCGCGTACATCGCAAGATCGGCGCGCTTGAGCAGATCGTCGAGATTGTCACCGTGGTCGGGCGCGATCGCGATGCCGATGCTGGCATCGGTCGCGATGTCCTGGCCCTTGCAATCCACCGGCGCGCGCAACGCCGCGAGGATGGTTTCCGCCAGCGCCGTCAGCTCGGCCTTGTCGCTTGTGCCGGCCTTGACGATGGCGAATTCGTCGCCCCCTAGCCGGGCGACGAGATCGTTGCCGCTGACGCAGGCGCGCAGGCGCATCGCCACCTGGCGCAGCAGCTCGTCGCCGACTTCGTGCCCCAGCGAATCGTTGACGCCCTTGAACTCGTCGACGTCGATATAGAGGATGGCGAACGGCTTTCCCTCGCGGAGCTCGGCAACGCGCCGCTCCAGATGCCCGCGCATCAAGACGCGGTTGGGCAGGTCGGTCAGCGCGTCGTAATGCGCCATATGCGCGATGCGCTCGTCGGCGCGGATGCGGGCGGTGACGTCCTCATGGGTGGCGAGCCAGCCGCCGGCCGCGCCGGGCTGGTTCTTGATCTCGATCAGGCGACCGTCGGCGGTCTCGACGATCGTGTTCTGCGTGCGCCCGACATTGCTCAGGATGTCGTCGCAATAGGACGAGACGTCGCCGTGGAACGATCCGCTTTCATGGCGATGCTGGATCACGTCGCGGAAAGTGACGCCGGGTTTCACCACATCAGGGGACAAGCCGTACATCTCGATGTAACGCCGGTTGCAGACGATCAGCCGCTCGTCCTGGTCGAACATCAGGAGACCTTGCGTCATCGTGTTCATCGCGGTGTCCAGCCGCTGCTTCTCGAGCGATAGCCGGTGCGTGACCTGGCGGAAGATCAGGAACAGCGTGAGCACCAAGAGGCCGATCGACAACACGGCGACGGTGACGAAGAATTTCGTTTGCGTGTGCCAGGTCGCGAGCGTCGCGTCCAGCGACTTGGTCGCGACCACGACCAGCGGCTCGCCGGCGAGGAGGCGCGAGGCGACGATGCGGTCCTTGCCGTCGATCGGGCTTGCGATCTGCATGGAGACGAAGGTGCGCTCGAACACCGCCATCTGCTCCGGCGTGCCTTTGCGAAAATTCTGCCCGATCATCGCATCGACACGCGGAACGCGCGCCAGCAATTGGCCGTTCTGGTGGTGCATCGCGATCGAGGAGTCCTCGCCAAGCCCGGTCGAGGCGAAGAAGGATTCGAGCTGCTCGGGTGCGATCGCGCGCGAGACCAGCCCGAGGAATTCGCCGTGCGGGCCGGACACGCGCCGTGCGAGCACAATCGCCGGTCCGTTGCCGATCCGGCCCTGTACGACCTCGATCTCTTCCTGCGCGGCCGGATCGTTCTTGAGGCGGTTGAAATAGCCGCGGTCGGCGACCGAGACGTCGGCGACCGGCCAGCGCCGCGACGAGTTGATCAGCACGCCGCTGGCATCGAACAGATTGGCGCCGGCGACGTCGGACCAGCCGCTGGCTTTTGCACGCAGCACCTCGTGCATCGCCAGCGTGCCCATCTCGCTGCGGAAGATGTCGGCGGATTCGATGCCGCGGCTCTCGAGCTCGGCGATGATGCTCTTCTGGAGCACCGCGAAATCCTCGAACTCGCGGTCGAAATGCCGGGCCAGCAGGCGCACGGAGTTTTCAAGGCTTTCGCGGCCGCTCTCGATCGCGTTCTGCCGGAAGCGGTCGACGGTCAGCGCGGTGCCGACGGCCATCGCGGCCATCAGCACGAAGCCGCCGACGATCAGCCATGTCAGTGGCGCTCCCCGCCAGCGACGGAGCAACGCGCGCATGCGCGCGGTCCATCGGATCGATGTGCCCATGCAGCCCTCCCGTGGGACGCAAGATGCAGCCAAACCGAAAAGACCCCGTTACCATCGAGGGTTAGGGAACTATGAATCGGAGCGGAATCAGTGGGTTGGTTCCCTCAGCGCGGGAAGTCCCGTAGCGGGAACTCCCGGAGTTGGGCAAAGGCGCATTCGCGCCGTGCCCACGATCTGTCCATGACGGATGGAGGTGGTGGGCACGGCGCGCGAAGCGCGCCTTTGCCAAGTCGGGCCTACCGCTTGATCTCCCAGTTCAACGCTTCCGCATTGCCCTTGGCGAACATTTTGGGCACGTCGAACTTCCCGGTCATGAGGTCATAACGGCATTTCCAATCCGCCAATCCCTTCACGGCGACGTTCTTCGGATGCTTGTCCATTTCGCCCGACAGCGAGATCACGAGGTAGCGGTTGTTAGGCCAGTCGACCCCGAGCCAGCGATAGGCATCTTCCGTGCCTTTCACGAGATTGGCCGAGATGTGGTAGTCGAGCTTCATCCTGTTGGTGTCGGGCCGGCTGTGGAAATAGGCCCAGGCGAGGTCGCTGAGCGACTTCTTCGTCGCGTTGACGAAGGCGCCGTTCTCGACATGATAGAGAAACAGATCCTGCGAGCCCGAGCCGGTCTTCTGCATCCGCACCAGCCATTGCGAATCGCTGGTGAAGCGGAAGCCCGCGCCGTAGCCCTGCTCCGGCTTCAGCTCGGTCATCTGCTCGCCGCGTCGTGCCCAGACCTGCCATTTGACGCCGAAAAGGTCTTCGCTGTCCTTCAAGTACTGCTCGAGCCTGGTGGCGCCGTCGGGCGAGGTGAAGGCGAGGTCGGCGTTGTCGGTGAGGACGAAGCCCGGCGGCGGGCCAGAGGCCGCCAGCGCGGGAGAAGCGGCGAGCGTCAGGGCAAGCGCCAGCCATGGCGCGGTGCGAAAAAATGCGGTCACTGGAAAATCCTAAAATATAGCCGCGGCGCGGCCTCGCTGATTTGACGCCGAGGGGGCCGCGCCGGTTCATCCCCGGCGCATTGGGCTAAGCGATCATCCCTTCGACCGACTTGCTGCCGTGGCCAAATCGGCGCACCTTGCGGGCCTCGGTTGATTTGTCACCCAAGGTTCTTTTCCGATGATGACCGCATCCAAGGCCTTCATTGCGTTCTGCCTGCTCGCACTGGTCGGCACGGTGCTGGTGATCGGCCCGACCGAGCTGCGCCGTCTGCTGCCGGATGGGACCAAGACCGCAATCGCCGCCAAGCCGGAGGCCAAGGCCGAACCCAAGGTCGAGGCCAAGGTAGATCTCAAGCCCGAGCCGAAACCGGAAGCGCCCAAACCGGAACAGCCAAAGCTTGCCGCCGCCACGCCGCCTGCGCCT
>NZ_JALBGZ010000481.1:0-5029 GCF_023006515.1 Bradyrhizobium sp. PRIMUS42 | reverse complement strand
CAGGGTGGGGAGGCAGCCCGTGGTGTGAGCGCTCGCGCCGACGGCGGTGCGCCCCCTCCCCCGCGTGCGGGGGAGGGTTGGGGAGAGGGTGTCTCCGCAATGGGACAATCCCCTAGAGGAAAAGGCCCTCACCCCCGCCCTCTCCCGCAAGCGGGAGAGGGAGCGCACTGCGCTCGTGGTGAGCCTTGCGTGCTCTAATCCGCAAACCCGAACAGCTTCGCCGGATTGTGCACGAGGATCTTTTCCAGCTCCGTCTGGTCCGCGACATAGCGGTACATCAGCTCGAGCAGATCGGCATCGTTCGGCGGCTGCTTGACGGAGACCGGATGCGGCCAGTCGCTGGCCCAGACGCAGCGGTCGACGGCCGCCTCGATATAGGCGCGCGCGATCGGGATGACGTCGTCGTAGGGCGCGCCGGCCTTCGAGGTCTTCTCGCCGAGTGACAGCATCACCCAGAAATTGCCCTTCTTCAGCAGCTCGAGCATCTTGCGCAAATTCGGATCGTCCTTGCCGGCCTCGGGGTCGGGCCGCGCCATGTGGTCGATCAGCACGGGCACGTCGAGATTTTCGTATTTCGCGACGCTCGACATGATGCCGTCCTTCTCCGGCTGGATCTTGACGTACCAGCCGAGCTCGCGGATGCGCGCGATCGCACGGGCGAAATCGGCGTCCGACAGCACGGCGCCGAGCTCCTGGCGGAAGCTGAAGCGCGCGCCGTGCACGCCGGCATCATGCAGCTTGGAGAGGTATGAGTCGCTCGCCTCAGCGAACACCAGCGCGTTGGCGCAGCCGCGATAGTTCGGGCCCATCGCAGCCAAGCCGTCGAGCACGACGGCGTGATCGGCGCCGTAGGTCGTGGTCTGCACGATGATGCCGCGCTCGATGCCGAGCGTTTTGTGCACGCGCAATGCCGCTTCCCAAGTCGCGGTCGGCATCCGGTAGGCCGCTCCCGGGCGCTCCGGATATTTGTCGATGGGGCCCAGCACGTGAAACTGGCTGTCGACGGTCTTCGGCGGCGGCGCCTTGCTTGGGCGGCGCGGATTGGGATCGAACGGCAGATAGGTCGGCATGCGCAAAACTCCTTCAGTCGATCACGGCGGTGAAGTCGCACTGCACCAGCGCGCCGCCGTCCATGTTGTCCATCGGCAGCGCGTGGCGCGCCGGGCGCGAATGCTCGTCCGGAAACATTTTCAGCCACTCGACATTGACGGGGCCGCGCTGCGTGCGGTCCTTCAGCCATACCGTCATCTTGATGATGTCGTCCGTGCTGCCGCCGGCGGCCTCCACCGTCGCCTTCATATGCGCGAACATGTTGGCGCATTGCGCGTCGAGACCCTCCGGCATCGCATTGGTCGAGGGATCGCGGCCGAGGATGACGCCCGACATCACGAGATGGCCGATGCGGCAGGCGTTCGGAATCGGATTGACGTGCTTGAAGCCGCCGATGTGGATGCTCTTGCGCCGTGTTTGACCCGTCATACTGCGCTCCCTGTTTGTTATTGGTTCAGACGAACTGGCACGACACCGAGCCGAACGCGCCGTAGTCGGCATGGAACGTGTCGCCGCGGCGGATGTCGACCGGGCGCGTGAACGATCCCGCCAGCACGACCTCGCCAGCCCTAAGATGCTCGTCATGCGGCGCGAGGCGGTTGGCGAGCCAGGCGATGCCATTCGCCGGGTGATTGAGCACGCCGGCGGCAAGGCCGGTCTCCTCGACCTCGCCGTTGCGGAACAGGAGCGCGCCGATCCAGCGTAGATCCGCGTCCATCGGGCGGATCGGACGGCCGCCGAGAACCAGCGCGGCATTGGCGGCGTTGTCCGAGATCGTATCCATGACCTTTCGCGTCTTGCCTGTCTCGGGATCGACGCGATGCATGCGCGTCTCCAGGATCTCCAGCGCGGGCGTGACGTAATCGGTGGCGTTGAGCACGTCGAAGATGGTGCAATCGGGACCACGCAGCGGCGCCTTCAGCACGAAGGCGAGCTCGACCTCGATGCGCGGCGCGTGGAAGCGGTCGAACGGAATCGGCGTGGCGTCGGCATAGAACATGTCGGCGAACAGCACGCCGTAATCCGGCTCGGAGATGCCGACCGCGTTCTGCATCGCCTTCGAGGTCAGGCCGATCTTGTGGCCCTTGATGATGCGGCCGCGGCCGAGCTGAAGCTTGGTCCAGGCGCGCTGGATCGCGTAGGCATCTTCGATGCTGAAATCCGGATACTCTTTCGAGAACATCGGGATCAGCGCCTTGGTGCGTTCGGCCTCATCCAGGCGCGCGGCAAGACGTTCGATCACAGCAGTGTCCAGCATGATCTAGCTCTCCGCCGCGACGGTGTTGCGCAGCACGCCGATGCGGCTCGATTCGACCTCGACGACGTCGCCGACTTTCAGCCAGCGCGGCGGATTGAAGCGGGCGCCCGCACCGGTCGGCGTGCCCGTCACGATCATGTCGCCGGGCTTCAGCGTTGCGAAGGTCGAGAGATAGGAGATGATGAAATCGAACGGGAACATCAGCCGCTCGGTCGTATCCTGCTGCCGCACCTCGCCGTTGACTCGCGTGGTGATGTCGTGAGGCCCGCGCGGGTCGAGCTCGTCCGCGGTGACGATCCACGGGCCGATGCTGCCGGAGCGATCGAAATTCTTGCCTTGGGTCACGTTGAACTTGCCGTGACGCAGCCAGTCGCGGATCGTGCCCTCGTTGCACAGCGTCATGCCGAAGATGTGCGACCACGCCTTCTCTCGCGGGATGTGACGGCCGCCCTGCCCGATCACGATGACGAGCTCTCCCTCATAGTCGAGCTGGTCCGAAACCTTCGGCTTCTCCAGCGGCTGGCCCGAGCCGGTCATCGAGGACATGCTGCGCACGAACAGGCTCGGATATTTGGGCAGGTCCGAATTGTCCTTATATTCGGCGTTGCGCTCGGCGTAGTTGACGCCGATGCACCACAGCTTTTCCGGCGCCAGCACCGGCGGCAGCAGGACGAGGTCTTCGAGCGCATAGTCGGGCCTGGCGCCCGCCGCCGCTTCCTGCGCATCGGCGATCGCATTGGCCGCGATCAGCGCGCGGACGTCGGAGAAGTTGCGGCCGATCCGCCTGGTCAGATCGATCACACCACCTTCGACGGCCGCGCCGTAGCGCGGCTCTCCGTCCAAGAGATAGCTTACGAGGCGCATGGTCGTTCTCCAATGGTGTTCGGGTAGCGCGGCGGGCGGCGGCGCTCAGTCTTTCGATTTCGGGGTCTGGAACACGGTCTTGAGCGTCACGATCTCGCCGAGTCGGGCGTAACGAGGACCGCCGATGCGGGCGATCGGGTCGAGCGCTGATGTCTCGACCTTGCCGTCGTTCACGAGGCCGTCGCGGATGTGGAACATCACGACCTCGCCGACGATGAGCCGGCTCTTGGCGTCGCCGAATTCGAGGCATTGCCGGAAGCGGCATTCCATCGCGACGGGCGCCGCCGCCAGCCGGCGCACCTTGATGCGCTCGCAGGGCAGGGTTTCGAGCCCGAGATGTTCGACCTCGCTGATCTCAGGCGGATGCTCGACCGATGAATCGTGCACCGCCGACATCAGCGGCGCATCGGCGATGTGGATCACATATTCCTCGGTATCGAGGATGTTGTGCGCGGTGTCCTTGTAGTCGGCGCCCTTGCGGCCGACGCTGATGGCGAGCATGGGCGGCTTCTGCGAGACGAAGGTGAAGGCGCTGAACGGGGCGAGGTTGAGCACGCCGCTGCGCGACAGGCTGGTCACCCAGGCGATCGGACGCGGCACCACGATGCCGGTCATCAGGCGGTAGATGCGCTCGGCACCGAGCTCGGTGGGATCGATCTGCATGGCTCAGTTCGCCGTGATGTTGGCCTTGCGCACCACCGGAATCCACTTGGCGTCCTCGCGCTCGAGATAGGCCCTGAATTCGTCCGGGGTCATCGGCGTGGCTTCGCCGCCGAGTTTTTCGAATTTGTCGACCACGCTGGGGTCCTTCAGGATCGCGACGAGCGTTTCGTGCAGCTTCTCCACGATCGGCGCCGGCGTGCCCGCGGGTGCGAACAGGCCCGTAAAAGTCTGGCCGTCGAAATCCTTGTAGCCGAGCTCGGTGAAGGTCGGCACGTCGGGCAACGACTTCAGGCGGTGCGGGCTGGTAACGGCGAGCGCGCGGAACAGGCCGGCCTTGATGTGCTGCAGGCTGACCGTGAGCTGGTCGAACGCGAACTGCACCTGGCCGCCGAGCAGATCGTTGATCGCCGGCGCATTGCCGCGATAATGCGCCGTGACCCATTGCACATCGAGGTTCGACTGCATCAGCTCGCTGAGCAGATGGTTGGTCGTGCCGGGGCCGGGCGAGGCCATTGTCAGCTTGCCGGGCTCGCGCTTGGCAAGATCGATGAACTCCTTCAGCGTCGTCGCCTGCACCGACGGATGGACCTCGAGCACCAGCGGCGTCATCGAGATCGTCGAGATCGGCAGAAAGTCCTTCTTCCAGTTATAGGCGTCGCGCTTGTTGATCTCGGTCGCGAACAGCACCGGGCCGTTGGCGCCGACGAACAGCGTGTAGCCGTCGGGCGCCGATTTCGCGAAGGCTTCGCCCGCGATCATGCCGCCGGCGCCGGCCTTGTTCTCGATGACGAAGGGCTGGCCGAGCTTTTCCTGCAGCTTGTCGGCGACGATGCGCGCGGCGCTGTCGACATTGCCGCCGGCGGGATAGGGCACGATCAGCTTGACGTTGCGTGCCGGCCATTGCTGGCCCGACGCTGGCCCGGCCAGCATCGCAGTAGCGGCAGCTATGGCAATCCAGATTAATCTCATGTTAACCTCCCGGCAGCGCTTCCAATTTCGTCGAATGCCTGACGTCGCGCATGGCAACTCGTTCGGAGCGCAATCTCCAAAGGCGCGCTTTACCTGTCGAGTGAATTGTGGCGTTCTTGTCCATATTATGGACAGAACCAGAGTAGCCCGCAATGCGATGGCACCGCGGCAGGGCGCGCAGGCAATCCGCCGCGCGCTCGCGGTGCTGCGCATTCTCGCCGCAGG
>NZ_JALBGZ010000480.1:0-5031 GCF_023006515.1 Bradyrhizobium sp. PRIMUS42 | reverse complement strand
ACGGTCGCAATCGAAATGGTGGCCGGGCCCTTGATCTTGGCGAGCTTGTCGTCGAGCGGCAGACGACGGCCCTGCGCTGCGCGATATTCGGTGCGGTCATCGCCGGCCGTACCATGGCGCGGGCCAAGCACTACAAGCGCGTCGCCATCATCGGCACGTCCTGGGCCGCGCTGTGTGGCCTTGGCCTCACGCTGACGACGCTCCCGCTATGGGGCCTGCTGACGCTGATGGCGGCGTTTGCACTCGGCCTCGGCACCACCTTTCCGGTCTGCGTGGTCTCAGTACAGAATTCGGTCGCGCGGCCGCAGGTGGGCACCATCACCGGCGCCTTGAACTTCTTCCGCTCGCTGATGTCGTCCTTCACGGTCGCCGCTTTCGCAGCCATCCTGCTGATCGCGCTCGGCATCGACGTTCCGCTCGCCGGCGAGCATCACGCCGCAGGCGCCGTCGCGATTCCCGCCGACGACATGCGGCACGCCTTCCGTTACGTCTTCGGCGCCGCCACCGCGCTGATGACCGGTGCCGCGCTCTGCCTGATCATGATGGAGGAGCGGCCGCTGGCTGGCCCTTCCGTCACCAAGCACGTCGAGATGGCGGAGTAGCTAGCCGCCTCGATCGGCGTAAGGCTCGTCTGCGACGTTGCTCTCGGCGGCCTTTCGCGCCGCCGCTGCAAGATGCGCCTTGAGCTGCGCCAGCGCGTCGGCGGACCAATCATGGACATCGGTGACGGCGACCCAGGCATCGACGTAGTGTTCGGGCGCGTAGACGTGGCCAAAGCCCATCGGCGTATTGGTCGCGACTGCCATGTCGAGGGCGAGCTGCAGCATCGTCACGACGGGATACCATCGCAGCTCCGGTGACACATCCGGCCCGCGCGGCGCCGTCATCCAGTCAGGGGATTGATAGGCGTCGCGATAGGCGAAGAAGGTGATCGCGTCGCTCGCATATTGCAGATAGACGACGCGCATCGGTCCCCAGGGCGCATCTGCCGGCACCGTCGGTCCATTCTGGTTCATGAAGCGGACGAAGCGGCCGTCGCGGAATTCCGGCAGCCAGGCCGGCGTGCCCGGATTGCGGTTCGCGGTGATCGAGCGCCAGATGCGACTTTCGAACGGCGCGCCGCTCCAAAGTGCGCCCGTAATCGGATCGCCAATCGTCTCGAACAGCTCTGCGGATTTCTCCGAGTTCATCGCGCCGAGGCTCAGTCCATGCAGGTACAGCTTCGGCCGCCGGTCCTTCGGCAGCGTCGTCCAGTAGCCGTAAATTTCGGAGAACAGGGCGCGCGCCGCTTCTGCACCGAATTCGGGCTGAAACAGCAGCGACAGCGGACTGTTGAGATAGGAATACTGCATCGCGACACTGGCGACGTCGCCATGGTGGAGATATTCGACGGTGTCCATCGCGGCAGGATCGATCCAGCCGGTTCCGGTCGGCGTGACGACGATGAGTGTCTTGCGTTCAAAACCGTGCTGCCGCTTGAGCTCGTCGAGCGCAAGCCTGGCGCGCGCTTGCGCCGTCGCGGCGCCGCCAAGGCCCACATAGACCCGCACGGGCTCCTTCGCTGGCCTTCCCGTAACGGCGCTGATCACAGTTGCGGTCGGCCCCGAGGCGATGAACCTGCGCCCCATGCGTCCAAGCTGCTTCCACTTCACCAGCGAGGCGGGACTTCCTGTCCGTTCCGGCGCGGTCGGCTGCGGCCGCTCGGGCTCGAGCAGGGCGTCGACTTCGCGAAAGGACGAATCGAGCGCGTTGAACGCCGTGCGGATCAGGACATTGCTGGCGATCGACCAGAACAACAGACCCGCGGCGAGCACGCCGATGACGTTCGCGATTCTCCGCGGAACGACGCGCCTCGTACGCGTGGCGACGAAGCCGGCGGCAAGCGCGAACAGCCGCGCCAGCACCAGCAGCACGACGAAGGTGATCAGGGCGATGACGCAGACCTTGAGCGGATGGGCGGTCTCGACCGGCGCCATCTTCATCACGGTGCGGATCGAGTTCTGCCATCCGGCCGCCCGCCACAGAAAAAGGATGACGACGAGCAGGCAGGCGGCCGCGACCAGCGCGTTTGCGGTCGATCTCAGGCGCGCCGACGGCTCCGGCAATTCGAGATAGTGCCACAGCCAGCGCCAGACATTGCCGGCGAGATAGCCGATCCCGAAGCAGGCGCCGGCGACGGCGCCCTGCGTGAGATAGCTCCGCGGGACCAGCGTCGGCGTCAGCGCGGCCGCGAAGAACAGAGCACCCAGCATGAGGCCGACGCCGGACAACGACAGCAATTGCCGCCGAATGAGCCACGCCAGTTTGCCGAAAACACCCACTGGGCGAATTTATCCTCAGCTGTTGTCTGGCAGGCCACTCTTGCGCGGCAGCACGATCCTGAATTCGGTAAATCTGCCCGGCTCGGTCGCGACGTCGATCGTGCCGCCATGCTGCTTCACCACGATGTCGTGGCTCATCGACAATCCGAGCCCGGTGCCTTCGCCGGCCGGCTTGGTGGTGAAGAATGGATTGAACATCTTCTCCTTCACCTCGTCCGGGATGCCGGTGCCGTTGTCACGAATGCGGATCTCGATGTGATCGCCGCGGTCGCGGGTCGCGGCGGTCACGACGGGCGCGTAACCGGCCGCCTCGTTCTCCGCCTTGCGCTTGGCCACGGCATGGAATCCGTTCGAGATCAGGTTCAGCAGCACCCGGGTGATCTCCTGAGGGAATACATCGGCCGAGCCTGCAGCCGGATCGAGGTCGCGTTCGAGCGTCACGTCGAACTGCGGCTTCTCGGCGCGCGCGCCGTGATAGGCGAGGTTGAGGCTCTCCTCGACCATCGCGTTGATGTCGCTCAGGCGATGCTCGCCGCCGCCCTCGCGCGAATGCAGCAGCATGTTCTTGACGATGGAATCGGCGCGCCGTCCGTGCTGCACGATTTTTTCGAGATTGTCCTTCAGAAGCCCCGTGAGCTCGTCGACTTCGCCGCGGATATCGTCCGCGAGGGCGGCGGGTGCGAGCACCTCGTTCAGCTCGTCGGTCAATTCGGCAGAGAGGGATGCAAAATTGTTGACGAAGTTGAGCGGATTCTTGATCTCATGCGCGATGCCGGCGGTGAGCTGGCCGAGCGATGCCAGCTTCTCGGTCTGGACCAGCCGGTCTTGCGCGGCGCGCAAGTTCTCGAGCGAGGCGGCGAGCTCCCGCGTGCGGGCCTGCACTTCGTCGAAGAGGCGCACATTCTCGATCGCGATGACGGCTTGGTCGGCGAAGCTAGTAACGAGTTCGATCTGCTTTTCGCTGAACGGCTGGATTGCGCGACGTGCGAGAACAATAGCGCCAACCGTGCTGCCTTCGCGCAGTAAGGGCACACCGAGGAAGCTGCGCGGATTGCCGCTCAATTCCTGGCCTTCAAAGAAGTAATCGGGGTCTTCGAGCACGTCGGTGACATGGACCACCTTGTCCCCGAGCAAAGTCCGGCCCGTGATCGTGCGCCTGTCCGGCCGGACCGGGAGATCTCTTACATATTCGACGAATTTGGTTGGGAACCCGTAGGAGCCCGCCCGGAAATAGGTGCTGCCGGTCTTGCGGGTAATCGCCGCCATATCGGCTTCGCATAGTCGCGCCGCCGATTCGACCAGCGTATCGAGCACGGCCTGCAAGTCGAACGCCGAGCGGCTGATAACCTTGAGCACGTCGGCAGTCGCGGTCTGCTGCTGCAACGACTCGGTCAAATTTTCGGTGCGCTGACGCAATTCGCTGAGCAGCCGCGCGTTCTCGATGGCGATCACGGCTTGCGCCGCGAACTGGTTCAGCAAGGTGATCTGCTTCTTCGAGAACGGCCGGTTCTCTTGCCTGAAGATCATGACGTTGCCGACCATGCGCTCCTCCTGGAGCAACGGCACAGCGAGCAGACAGCGCGCGCCGCCGAGATCGACCAACGCCCGACGGTTCGGCTCTCCGCTGCGATAGGCGTCCGACTCCAGAAGATCGACCATTTCGACGAACGGTTCGCCCCTCAACAGGCGCGCAGGCGCGGTGGCCGGACCATAGTTGAGGGGCGCCCTGCGCCGGAATTCATCGTAGGCGGGGGGCAGACCGTAAGTGGCGGCTGTGTGGAACTGCGTGCCATCGTAGGTATTGAGCACGCCGAAACTGGCACCGCAGAGCTGCATTGCCTTGCTGAGCATCGCCTCGAACACCGGCTTGAGATCGCCGGCCGATCGGCTGATGACGCTGAGCACCTCCGATGTCGCGGTCTGCTGCTCCAGAGACTCGGTAAGCTCGCGGGTGCGGTCCTGCACCTCGTTGAACAGGCGCGTGTTCTCGACCGCGATCACGGCCTGGTCGGCGAAGGTCTTGAGCAGGTTGATTGCCTTGTCCGGGAAAGGACCCGCCTCCGGCCGCGTCACGCCGATGGTGCCGATCGCAACGCCGTCGCGCAGCATAGGCACCACGAGGATGCTGCGATAGCCTCGCGTCCGCGCCAGCTCCTTCATCGCGTCCGTGAGGTCTGGCTCGTTCTGCATGTCGCTGCGGAATGCGACCTTTCCGCTGGTCGCGACCCGGCTGTGGATGCCGGATGCCGACAGTGGCGCCGGGAACGAGCTGAGCAAATCTGCGTTGCCAGCCTCGACGTCGGTGGTGAAGGCCGCCAGATGCAGCATGCCGTCGATGACGCGCGTGACGGCGGAGGAGTGCCCGCCGACCAGGGCCTTGGCGCTGTCGGAGATCGCCTGGAACACCGGCGTCACATCCGCGGGCGAGGCCGCGATCACCTTGAGGATGTCGGCGGTCGCAGTCTGGCGTTCCAGCGCTTCCCTGGTGGCGTTGAACAGGCTGACATTCTTGATCGCAATCACCGCCTGGTCGGCGAAGGTCTGCAGCAGCCGCACGTGATGATCGCCGAACGCGCCGGTCGCGCGTCGCGTCGCGATGATGACGCCGATGGCCTCGCCCTCGCTCATCAAGGGTGTGAACAGCATGCTGCGATAGCCCCGCGCACGCGCGATGTCGCGCGCCGCCGGCTCGAGCTCGGTGTCTGGCAAT
>NZ_JALBGZ010000047.1:0-18640 GCF_023006515.1 Bradyrhizobium sp. PRIMUS42 | reverse complement strand
CCGAAGAAGCCGCCGGTGGTGCAGCAGCCGGCACAGGCCGCGCCGATGTTCCGCGATTTCTTCGGCTTCGGCTCTCCGCAGCCACCGCCGCGTCAGCTGGCGCCGGCGCCCGGGCCGCGCAATCCGAATCTCAATCCAGGGGCTCCACGTCCGCCGGGTAACGTCGGACGCTCCGCCGAGATGTTCCGGTAATTGCCGCCGTGTCCCGGACGCGGCGCAGCACCTCTTGGTGTTGCGACGCAGAGCCGGGACCCAGCTCTCTCACGCCAACTCTCTTACAAAAGAATGGGCCCCGGCTCTGCGCAGCAGCGCTCTGGCGCTGCAGCGCGTCCGGGGCACGAGTGAGTGCTTGTCGCTTAGCCGTTAGTAGCGCCAGCGCGGCGGCGGACGGCGCGCAGGCCGCGACATCAGAAGTGCGAGCGCAAACCCGATGCCGCCGGCGACCAGCAGCGAGCCGAGCGGATTGTCCTGCACTTTCTTCGACAGTGCCTGTGTCCCATCGCGGAAAGTCTCGCCGCTGTTCTCATAGGCGTCCTTGGCGTAGCCGGCGGCGGTGTCCGTGGCATCGCGCACGGCATCCTTGGCCTGGCCATAGAGATTCTGCACCGTGCCCGCAGCTTCCCGGGCCTTGCCCGATGCCTGCGTCTTCGCGTCGCCTGCCATGTCTCCGATCGCGCCTTCCGCGCGTCCGGCATATTCCTTGGCCGATCCAACAATTCGATCCGTATCCATGATGCTCCTCCTCGGGGGTCAGCCCAAGTAACCGATCAGGAGCAGCGCAGTTCCAAGTCGTGACGAAAGTGTAGCCCGGATGAGCGAAGCGGCATCCGGGACTTTGCTTACACCGTTCCCGGGTATCGCTGCGCTCACCCGGGCTACAAGATGAGCCCTCTACAGAATCAGCCCGCCATCGACGACCAGCGTCTGGCCGATGATGTAGGACGACAGCGGCGAGGCCAGGAACAGCGCCGCGCCTGCCATGTCGGCCGGCGTGCCCAATCGCCGCAGGGGGATGCGCGCGAGCGCGCCTTCGAGCCGCTTCGGATTGTCCGTCGTCACCTTCGTCATCTTGGTGTCGACGAGCCCGGGCGCGATGCCGTTGACGCGGATGCCGTCCCCGGCCCAGGCCTCACCCAGCGTCCGCGTCAATCCGACCGCACCGGTCTTCGAGGCGTTATAGGCGGGATTGCCCATGGTCGAATGATAGGCCGCGGTCGAGGACACCATGATCAGCGCGCCCCCGGAATCCCGCAACATGGAATGAAATCGCGTGGCGCAGGCCATCAGGCTCATGAGATTGACCTCGACCACCTTGCGGAAGCCGCTCATCTCGAATTCGCCGCGATAGAGCACCGCGCCTTGCGCGAGCACGAGCACGTCGAGCCTGTCCAAGGACGGCTTGAACGCCTCGATCGCACTGGGGTTGCCGACGTCGAGCTGCGCATAAGACAGGCCCGTGAGATCAGAGCCCTCCTCGATCGAATAATCCTGCGGCTGTGCCCGCGTGCCGCACACCGCGACACGCGCGCCCCTCGTGCGAAAAGCCTGCGCGATACCGTTGCCGATCCCGCTCGAACCGCCGACGACCAGCACCTGCTTGCCTGAGAAATCGAGCTCGTTCGCCATCGCGGCCTCCCTTTTCGTCTTGCTTGTTTGACCTGTCTGCGGATCGATGCCAGCCTTGTCAATCATAACAAGAACAAGCGGCTTCCTGAGGAAACAACATGTCCGAGTTCAAAGAGCTCAGCCGGTCCGTCAAGGGCCTGACCGTTCTCGTCACCGGCGCGGCCAGCGGCATGGGGCGCGCGACCGCGCGCTTGTTCGCCGCAGAAGGCGCCAACGTCGCCGTCACCGATTTCGACGGCGAAGGCGCGCGTGCGGTTGCCAAGGAGATTGCCGCGAGTGGCGGCGCAGGAAAGGCTTGGGAGCTCGACGTTGCCGACGGTGACGAGATCAAGCGCGTCGTCGGTGAGGTCGCCGCGCATTTCGGCGCAATCGACATCATCGTCAACAATGCCGGCATCTCGGTGCGGGTTGCGATCGACGACGAGGGCTATGAGGACGCCTGGGCCAGAGGCATCGCGGTGATGCTGACGGCGCATCCGCGCATCATCCGCGCTGCGCTGCCGCACTTGCGCAAATCGAACAGCCCGCGCATCGTCAACATCGCCTCGACCGAGGCGCTCGGCGCCACCGCGTTGCACAGCCCCTATTCAGCAGCGAAGGGCGGCGTAGCGAGCCTCACCCGTTCGCTGGCGGTGGAGCTCGGCCGCGAGGGCATCACCGTCAATTGCATCTGCCCGGGCCCGGTCCGCACAGGGATCACCGACCGCATCTCCGAGGAGCACAAGACGATCTACGCCAAGCGCCGCACCGCACTCGGCCGCTACGGCGATCCCGAGGAGGTCGCGCATATGACGCTGAGCCTCTGTCTGCCGGCCGCGTCCTTCCTCACGGGCGCGGTGATCCCGGTCGACGGCGGGCTGATGGCGCGGAACGCGTAAGCGCCATCAAAGGTGCCGTAGAGCGTAGCCCGGATGAGCGAAGCGACATCCGGGACTTTGCTTGCACCGTTCCCGGGTATCGCTGCGCTCACCCGGGCTATGTCGTGCCTGCTACGGACAGCTATACGCGCCGAGCGTTGACAACCACGAGTGCGGGAGTAGCTTTTCCTCGACAGAGCGGGACCAACCGCTCGCAGCTCCGGGAGATAGCGCCATGACGATCGCCATCCGCCAGCTTCACAGCCATTTTGTCGGCGAGGTCTCCGGACTCGATCTGCGAAAGCCGCTCACACCGGCTGAGGCGCGCGAGATCGAAGCCGCGATGGACAAATATGCGGTGCTGGTTTTCCACGACCAGGACATCACCGACGAGCAGCAGATGGCGTTCGCGCTGAATTTCGGTCAGCGCGAGGAAGCGCGCGGCGGCAACATCACCAAGGCGGATGAATACCGCCTCACCTCGGGCCTGAATGACGTCTCCAACCTTGGCAAGGACGGCAAGCCGCTGCCGAAGGACAGCCGCGCCAATCTCTTCAACCTCGGCAATTGCCTGTGGCACTCCGACAGCTCGTTTCGCCCGATCCCTGCAAAGTTCTCGCTGCTGTCGGCGCGGGTGGTGAACCCGAAGGGCGGCAACACCGAATTCGCCGACATGCGCGCCGCCTATGACGCGCTCGACGACGACACCAAGGCGGAGATCGATGACCTCGTCTGCGAACACTCGCTGATGTATTCGCGGGGATCGCTCGGCTTCACCGAATATACCGACGAAGAGAAGGAGATGTTCAAGCCGGTGCTGCAACGGCTGGTGCGCACCCATCCCGTCCATCGCCGCAAGTCGCTCTATCTGTCATCGCACGCGGGCAAGATCGTCGGCATGAGCGTGCCGGAAGGGCGGCTGCTGCTGCGCGATCTCAACGAGCACGCGACGCAGGCCCAGTTCGTCTACGTGCACAAATGGAAGCTGCACGACCTCGTGATGTGGGACAACCGCCAGACCATGCACCGCGTCCGCCGCTACGACCAGTCGCAACCTCGCGACATGCGCCGCGCGACCGTGGCGGGCACGGAGCCGACGGTGCAGCAGCAGGCGGCGGAGTAGCGACATATTCCGCTGTCGTCCCGGACAAGCGAAGCGCAGATCCGGGACCCAACCACCGGACGTGGTTTGGCGAAGACCCGGAGTGACCGGCCTGCCTCAAACTTCATCCTGGGAGTATGGGTCCCGGGTCTGCGCGCGCTTGAGGCGCGCTTGTCCGGGACGACAGCGGAGGATGACGCAACGAGTGCGCTGGAGCTACGCGTGCCCGGCCTCGTTCGAGAGCATGCCGGGATCGATGCCGATCTTGCGCAAGGCGCGGCCGTACTTGTCGTCGACGTCGTCGCCGAAAATCAAATCCGCGTCTGCATCGCAGTGCAGCCAGCCGTTGCTCTGGATCTCGGTCTCGAGCTGGCCCGGCGCCCAGCCGGCATAGCCGAGCGCGAGAATGGCGTGCTTGGGGCCGGAGCCGTTGGCGATGGCGCGCAGGATGTCGACGGTCGCCGTGAGGCAGACACCCTCATCGATCCGCAGCGTCGCGTTTTCGATGTAGAAGTCGCTGGAATGCAGCACGAAGCCGCGGCCGGTATCGACCGGGCCGCCGCGCAGCACCTTCATGCTTTCGGCGTTCTCCGGCAGCTTGATGTGCTCGCCCTTCTTGATGATGCCGAGCTGCTGCAAGAGCTCGGGGAAGTCGATGCTGCCAGCCGGGTGGTTCACGATGATGCCCATCGCTCCCTCCGCCGAATGGGCGCAGAGATAGATCACCGAACGCTCGAAGCGGGAATCGCCCATCACCGGCATCGCGATCAGCAGCCGGCCGTCGAGATAACCGGCCGAATTGGGGAGCGCGGGGCCTGCCCTGCGGGTGCTTTCGCCCGTCCTCTTGCCTGTGGGAGCCATCGCTAAAGCACTCCGGTTTCAATTCCTATCCTGATGTCGGGCCGGGCCGCTGTCAAATCAAGGCTTGCAGAGACGCGATTCAAGTGCATCCATCACAAGCAATTCAATGGTTTGCCCCGGGGTGACCCTGTAAAGACGTGCTATGCTCCCAAGAGTTCCCCTGCGTGCGGCGATTGGCGTCGCGACAACCCTGCTTGCGTCGTCGCTGGCGATCGCAGCCCGCGCCGATGACGCTTCGCCGTGGCAGCGCGACGGCCACTCCGCGGTGCGGTTATTGGCGGGATCGCGCAGTGGCGCAGTCCTGCTCGGCGGTATTGCCTTCCAGCTCCAGCAGGGGTGGAAGACCTACTGGCGCATGCCCGGGGATTCCGGGGTGCCGCCGCGGTTCGACTTCTCGAAGTCGGACAATGTCGAGGCGGTGACGGTGATGTGGCCTGCACCGCTGAAATTCGACGACGGCGCGGGCGGCCATTCGATCGGCTATCACAACCAGATCGTGCTGCCGTTGCGCATCGTCGCCAAGGCCGCCGACAAGCCCGTGACCTTGCGCGCCGAGATCCATTACGCGGTGTGCGAGAAGCTCTGCATTCCGGTCGAGGCCAGCGCCGAGCTCGGCTTCAACAGCGTCGCCTCGACCGAGGATGCCAATTTGCGAGCCGCGCTCGATACGGTGCCCAAGCCTGCCAATATCGGTGATCCCAATCCGCTCACCATCCGCGACGTCAAGCGCGACGGACCCAAGAATGTGATCGTCGACGTCGTTGTTCCTGATAGCCGCAACGTCAATTTGTACGTGGAAGGGCCGACTCCCGATTGGGCGTTGCCGATCCCGACCCAGGTCGAGCCCAGCCCGGTCGGCGTCAAACGTTTCTCGTTCGAGCTCGATGGATTGCCGCCGGGCGCCAAGCCCGACGGCGCAGCGCTGAAGTTCACGCTGGTCGGACCGGAGAAGTCCTACGAGTTCAATACGAATCTGGAATAGGTCGTCGCGGATGGCGCAACGAAGCCGATCAGGATGCAGGGCAAACCTTCGAGGCCTGCTTTTCCTGCAACTTCTTCGTGCAATACAGGCTGCATCGCTGACCGCCGACCTTGGCGCAGGCCGCCAGGCACTTCTCGTATGAGCATCCCCACGCATCCGCCCGCGCGGGTGTCATGGAATAGAGATCGAAGCCGGCCAATGCGGCGAGCACGGTCACGCACGTCATAAATCGAGTCATCAATCGCTCCTTCTGAAATGACGTTCAACGCAAGCGTCTGCCGGGACCGCGAACTGTTGTGGTCTCCGCCCGGCATCGCGCCAATTCCATGCACGAGCATGCCGGCCCGCACATATTCCAAATGCCTCCACTATGCCGCGAGCATAATTCGAAGCGGCGCAGGACGTCACCCCTCCAAATAGGCAGGATGGAAACTTCCTGGATGAAGTGACAACCGCAACAGCGCCGCCTGACCCGGCATGCGAAACGATGCTCGCCGCGCCGGCCTTGGCGGGACGCGGCCGGAGGCGTTCCAACCGAATCTTAAGGAATGGTTGCTAAGTCCCAGGCCTGCCGCAGCATGCGCGCGCTCCGGGGACCGTTCGAATTGGCCGTGATGGATGCAGAACCCGCAACAACCGGACCGGCCGGGCTGATTGCACGGCTGCGAGCCAAGCTGACGGGCGGCCCGAGCGAGGCATCGCTGACGCGGCGGCTTGCCGGCACCATCTTCATCATCCGCGTGATCAGCGCCGGCCTCGCCTATGTCTCGCAGGTGCTGCTGGCGCGCTGGATGGGCACGTCCGACTACGGCATCTATGTCTATGTGTGGACCTGGGTGCTGCTGCTCGGCAGCATGATGGATTTCGGCATCTCGGCCTCGGCGCAGAAAATCATTCCGGAGTATCGCAGCAGCGGCGAGCAGGCGTTGCTGCGCGGCTTTCTCTCCGGCAGCCGCTGGCTGACCTTCGCCGTGTCCACGCTGGTCTCCCTCGCCCTTGCCGGCATCGTCAAGCTGCTGTCGCCCTGGATCGACCCGGCCGAGCAGCTGCCGCTCTATATCGGCTGCATGACGCTGCCGGCCTTCGTCGTTGCCAACACCCAGGACGGCATCGCGCGCTCGCATGACTGGATGCAGCTCGGCCTGATGCCGCAATTCATCATCCGCCAGGCGCTGATTATCGGCATCACGGCCATTGCGTTCCTGCTCGGCTATCATCTCGGCGCGGTCGCCGCGATGGCCGCGAGCGCGGGCGCGGTCTGGATCGCGATGACCGGGCAGATGGTGGTGCTGAACCGCAAGCTCGCCGATCATATCGCGCCCGGCCCCAAGACCTATGACATCGGCGGCTGGCTCGCCGTCTCGCTGCCGATCCTGCTGGTGGAGAGCTTCTACCTGCTGCTGTCCTACACCGACGTGCTGGTGCTGCAGCAATTCCGCCCCTCCGACGAGGTCGGCGTCTATTTCGCTGTCGTGAAGACGCTGGCGCTGGTCTCCTTCATCCACTATGCGATGTCGGCGACGACGGCGCACCGCTTCGCCGAATACAACGCAAGCGGCGACAAGGCACGGCTGTCGGCCTATGTCGCGCATGCGATCGGCTGGACGTTCTGGCCGTCGCTGGCGGCGACCATCGTGCTGCTCGCGCTCGGCAAGCCGCTGCTCTGGCTGTTCGGGCCGCAATTCGTGATCGGCTACGACATCATGTTCGTCGCCGCGATTGGCCTGGTGGTGCGCTCCGCGATCGGCCCGGTCGAACGGCTGCTCAACATGCTCGGTCAGCAGAAGATCTGCGCGCTCGCATATGCACTGGCCTTCGTGATGAACCTCCTGCTCTGCATCGCGCTGGTCCCGCGCTACGGCGGCCACGGCGCCGCGGCCGCAACCTCGATCTCCCTCACCTTCGAAACGGTGCTCTTGTTCTGGATCGTGCGGCAGCGGCTCGGTCTGCACGTGCTGGCGTTCGGCAAATAGGCGCTGCGCGCCTGACGTGCTCGCTGCTTCCTCAGGGAACGGCTCTGTCAGAGCACGTACAGGAACGAGGCAAAACGCCTCTCCTTCGTGAACCTGATGCAAAATTTTTCTTATTCTGCCCAGGCGGTTGCGCATTAGGGGAACTTTATTCTACGTCGTATTGCCTAACCGACGAGATCAACCTAAGATTCCCCTGATATGTTCGATCCACTCTACGTCGCCTCAGGATTCGGCGTCGGCCTGCTTGTCGGGATGACCGGCGTGGGCGGCGGCTCGTTGATGACGCCGCTCTTGATCCTGCTGTTCGGCGTCCATCCCTCCACAGCGGTCGGAACCGACCTGCTCTATGCCGCCGCCACCAAGACCGGCGGCAGCGTGGTGCATGGCTGGTCGCGCAGCGTGCACTGGCCGGCGGTGCTGCGGCTCGCCTGCGGCAGCATTCCCGCGAGCGCGCTGACGCTGCTGGTGCTGTGGAAGCTCGACCTCAAGAGCGATTCCGAGCGCAACCTGGTCAATCTGGTGCTGTGCTTCGCGCTGCTACTGACCGCGACGTCGCTGATCTTCCGCAAATCCATCATGGAGCGTTATCGCCGCCGGCTCGAACAGGTCGGCGAGCGCGTCACCGCCATTGCGACCGTCGTCACCGGCATCGTGCTCGGCGTGCTGGTCTCGATTTCGTCGGTCGGCGCCGGCGCGGTCGGCGTGACCGTGCTGCTGCTGCTCTACCCTCGCCTGCCCATGGTGACCATCGTCGGCTCCGATATCGCCCATGCGGTGCCGCTGACACTGGTCGCCGGCATCGGGCACTGGGCGCTCGGCGATGTGGATTGGGCCCTGATGGGCGTGCTGCTGATGGGCTCACTGCCCGGCATCATCGTCGGCAGCTTCAGCGCCACGCGCGTGCCCGAGACGGTGCTGCGCCTGACGCTTGCGAGCGTCCTGTTCGTGGTCGCAGGCAAAATCATGTTTGCCGAGCTGCACCTGTCCTCGGCCTTCGTGACGGCGCTCGCCTGGGGACATTGAGTGGGAAGCGAACGCCCGGAATCGTAGGGCGGGCAAAGCGAAGCGTGCCCACCGTTTTCTCCCAATTGCGGAAGCATGGTGGGCACGGCGCTGGCGCGCCTTTGCCCACCCTACGGCACCCCGCCCTACTCCGCGGTCCAGCCGCCGTCGATCGAGAGGTTGGTGCCGGTGATCTGCGCGGCGTCGTCGCCACACAGGAACAGCGCCAGCGCGGCGACCTGCTCCGAGGTGACGAACTCCTTGGTCGGCTGCGCATCGAGCAGCACGTCGTTGATGACCTGCTCGCGCGTCAGATTGCGCGCCTTCATCGTGTCGGGGATCTGCCTCTCCACCAGCGGCGTCCAGACATAGCCCGGGCTGATGCAGTTGCAGGTGATCTTGTGGGTCGCAACTTCCAGCGCCACGGTCTTGGTGAGACCGGCGATGCCGTGCTTGGCCGAGACATAGGCCGACTTGAAGGGCGAGGCGACCAGCGAATGCGCCGAAGCCGTGTTGATGATGCGGCCCCAGCCCTTCTTCTTCATGCCGGGCACGGCGGCGCGGATGGCGTGGAAGGCCGAGGACAGATTGATCGCGATGATCTGGTCCCACTTCTCGAGCGGAAACTCCTCGATCGGCGAGACGAACTGGATACCGGCATTGTTGACGAGGATGTCGACCGAGCCGAAGGTCTTCTCTCCGAGCGCGATCATCCCGGCGATCTCGGCGGGCTTGGTCATGTCGGCCGGCGAATAGATCGCCTTCACCTTGAAGTCCTGTTCGATCTTGGCGCGCTCCTTCTCGATGTCTTCCGGGGAGCCGAAGCCGTTGATGACAACATTCGCTCCGGCTGCGGCAAAGGCACGCGCGTAAGCGAGCCCGATGCCGCTGGTTGAACCGGTCACGACGGCATTCTTGCCTGACAGACTACCCATGCTATTCGCTCCTTTTTGGCGGGGGTGCGGTGACGTCCCCCGTGAGATCGTAGGTCACCATGGTCTCGCCGGACTGAGGCCGCTCGAGCCAGTCCTTGTGGCGCATCGACAGATGCACGTCCTTCACCCCGGCCTCCCAATGCTCGACCATGGCGACGTGGGAGAAGTCGTAATCCTTCGCCGAGGATTCGTAGTTCTTGCTGCGGTAGATCAGGTGCACCACGGTGACGGTGCTTTCGCGCGATATCTTCGCGAGGAATTCGACCGAAGGATCGTTCTTCAGATAATCCGGCAATTTGCCGATCAGGTCGCGCACGGCCCTTCGGGCGTTGTGGATCTGCTTGTTCTTGTCCGTGTTCATCCGCGTACGGCTGGAGAAGCGGATGTCCTTCTCGCGCTCGGCGGCCTCCAGCAGCGACGTCGGCAGATCGCCGCGCGCGGAAAACAGGTCGACCTGGAAGATCAGCATGTCGCGATCGATCTCGGCATCGAGCACATAGTCGAGCGGGGTGTTGGAGGCGATGCCGCCGTCCCAATAATGCTCGCCGTCGATCATGACGGACGGAAACCCGGGCGGCAGCGCGCCGGAGGCCATGATGTGCTCGGGGCCGATGGTCTTGCCCAGCTTCTTGAACTCGTAATTGTCGAAATACCTGAAGTTGCCGGAGGTGACGCCGACCGCGCCGACCGACAGGCGCGTCTTCAGGTCGTTGATGCGGTCGAAATCGACCAGACGCTCCAGCGTCTTCTTCAGCGGTGCGGTGTCGTAGTAGCTCTCAGCTTCGGGATGCCCCGGCGGCCAGAGCGGCGCCGGCGGAATGCGCGGCGTGAAGAAGCCGGGCACACCGAAAGTCGCAATCAGTGCGGCACTGGTCGAATTGAACAGCTCGCGGCTGCGGTCACTCTTGCCGATCGGTTTCCACGGCACCGGCGCGGAGACCATTTCCCAGAATTCCTTCAGCCGCTTGACGCGGGTCGGGCCCTCATTGCCGGCGATGATGGCGGCGTTGACCGCGCCGATCGAGATGCCGGCGACCCATTCCGGCTCGAAGCCGTGGCCGCACAGCGCTTGATGGGCGCCGGCCTGGTAGGAGCCAAGCGCGCCGCCGCCCTGCAGGACCAGGACGCGTTGCGCATTCGCGGGGATGCTGGGGGATTGCGGGCTATGATCGGTCATGGGGGAACAATAGCAAATGGCACAATAGCAAATGGCACGCCACCGTGGCGACACTCCGCCGCGGCGTCAATGCATGCTGGGATCAAGTCTGGCTTATCGGGGCTCGGTCGACGCCAGGATCATGGTCCAGAACACCTTGTATTTGGTGCCTGGAGCATAGCTTGCCGCGATGCCCAGTTTTGTGACACCGCCCTTGAGCATGTTGGCGCGGTGCGGAGGCGAGTCGCGCCAGCCGGAAAATGCTTCCGCCAGCGTATGATAGCCGGCCGAGATGTTCTCCACCGCTACCGTCGCGGGATAGCCGCCGGCGGCCAGGCGCTTGGCCAGCGGCGCACGGACATCGTGGTCCATCTTGTTGGCCGCCGCCATGGCATTGGACTGGGATTCGGCAAGCCGCATCAGGTCGGGGTCGACGACGACGGTGCCGAGGGCGTTGTTCTGGCGGTATTGCGAGATCATGATCGCGGCCGCCGGCGCATCGAGTTTGGAGCCCGGGACCGCCATATCGGCATACATGGACGGCTGCTGGACTGGTGCCTCGTTGCCGGCACAGCCGGCGAGCAGCAAAGTGATGAGAATTGCGGCCGCAGCGCGCATGGAGGTGCCCCCGAATGAGGGGCCGTTGTTGCATACCAACCGTGGCTGAAAGGTGAATTTTGAAGAAAATCTGACCGGTGTCATTCCGGGGCAGCGCGAAGCGCTGAACTATGGTGCGCAAGCGCGCACCTGGGAATCTCACGCTACGACCTCAAGATTCCGGGTTCGATGCTTCGCATCGCCCCGGAATGACGGAGATTTCTAACCCGCGAATATCCGGTAGCGGCGCGGTTCGAGCCCGATCGTATCGCCGGCGCGCAGTTCCTTGCCGCGGGGGGCGTCGATCTCGATCGTCTCGCCGCCCGACAACGCGACCTCGGCCCGCTGTACCGGACCGAAATTGCGGACATGCTGCACGGCGCCCTCGAAGGCGCCGCTGCCGGGCGGGCCAACCAGCATGTCATGTCGCCGCACGAACAGCTTTGACGCGCCAGGCGCAATCCCGTCCGCCGCAAGCCGGAGCGGCCGGTCGCCGAGCCTGACGACGCCGCCTTCGACCTGAACCGGCAGCTCGATGGATTCGCCGATGAAGCCGTGGACGAAGGCGCTCGCGGGGCTTTCATAGACGTCGTCGGGCGAGCCAATCTGCTCGATCCGGCCCTTGTCCATCACCACGACGCGGTTGGCGACTTCCAGCGCTTCCTCCTGATCGTGCGTGACGAAGATCGAGGTGACGTGAATCTCGTGATGCAGCGAGCGTAGCCACCTTCGCAACTCTTTCCGCACCTTGGCATCGAGCGCGCCGAACGGCTCGTCGAGCAGGAGGATGCGCGGCTCGATCGCCAGCGCGCGGGCGAGCGCGATGCGCTGGCGCTGGCCGCCGGAGAGCTGGCTCGGATAGCGATCGGCGAGCCAGTCGAGCTGGACGAGATCGAGCAGCTCTTTCACCCGCGCTCGGATCGTGGCCTCGTCTTTCCGTATCGCGCGCGGCTGCACGCGCAGGCCGAAGGCAACGTTCTCGAACACCGTCATGTGGCGGAACAGTGCGTAGTGCTGGAACACGAAGCCGACATGCCGCTCGCGCGCGCCCTGCGCCAGCGCGTCCTCGCCGTTGAAGGAGACCTCGCCGGCATCAGGCCAGTCGAGGCCTGCGATAATCCGCAGCAGCGTGGTCTTGCCGGAGCCGGAGGGGCCGAGCAGCGCCAGCAATTCGCCGTCATTGACCTTGAGGTCGACGCCGTCGAGGGCTGAAAAGCCGCCGAACTTCTTGACGAGATTTTTGACTTCAATGGTCACTTGCGTCGTGTCCTTCGTCGAGGTGACGTTCGAGAACAGTCTTGGCGATCAGCGTGATCAAGGCCAGCATCGCCAGCAGCGAGGCAATCGCGAAGGCGGCGACGAACTGGTATTCGTTGTAGAGAATCTCGACCAGCAGCGGCATCGTGTTGGTCTCGCCGCGGATATGGCCGGAGACCACGGAGACTGCGCCGAACTCGCCCATCGCGCGCGCGTTGCAGAGCAGGACGCCGTAAAGCACGCCCCATTTGATGTTGGGCAGCGTGACGCGGAAAAACGTTTGCAGGCCCGAGGCGCCGAGCGAGATCGCGGCCTCCTCCTCCTGCGTGCCCTGCTCCTGCATCAGGGGGATCAGCGCGCGCGCCACGAAGGGGAAGGTGACGAAGGTGGTGGCGAGCGCGATGCCGGGCACCGCGAACAGGATCTGGATGTCGTGATCCCTGAGCCAGCCGCCGAAATAGCCCTGCGCGCCAAACAGCAGCACGAAGACGAGGCCCGAGATTACCGGGCTCACCGAGAACGGCAGGTCGATCAGCGTGATCAGGAAGGTCTTGCCCGGGAATTCGAATTTCGCAATCGCCCAGGCGGCGACGAGGCCGAACACGAGATTGAGGCCGACCGAGATTGCCGCAACCAGCAGCGTCAGCTTGATCGCGGCAAGCGCTTCCGGCTCGGCAAGCGCGGCGAAATAGGCGAGGATCCCCTTCGAGAAGGCCTGCGCGAACACGACCACCAGCGGCAGCACGACGAAGACCGTGAGGAATATCATCGCCAATGCGATGATGGCGATACGCACCGCGCGCGGCTCGGTGCGGAGGTTGTCCCGTGCCGCAGCCGCATGCGCGCGAGCCCTGGCATCGGGGGCCGAGAGCGGAACGGAGTCTGCGATCTGCATCGTCATGGCCAGCCCCTCAACGCGCCGGGATCCGGCTCTGCGACCAGCGCTGGAGCCGGTTGACGGCGAAAATGATGATGAAGGAGACGACGAGCATAACCACCGCGATGGCGGTGGCATCGGCGTAGCGGAACTCGGAGAGCCGGATCACGATCAGCAGCGGGGCGATCTCGGACACGTTGGGCAGATTGCCGGCGATGAAGATCACCGAGCCGTATTCGCCGACCGCGCGCGCGAAGGCGAGCGCGAGCCCGGTGAGCAGCGCCGGTGCGAGCGAGGGCAGAATCACACGGATGATGGTCTGCCAGCGGCTGGCCCCCAGGCTGCCCGCGGCCTCCTCGATCTCGGGGTCGAGATCCTGCAGCACCGGCTGCACAGTGCGGACCACGAAGGGAATGCCGATGAAGATCATGGCGACGAAGATGCCGACCGGCGTAAATGCCACCTTGATGCCGGCCGCGGCGAGCGGCGCCCCCAGCCAGCCCTTCTCGGCGAACAGCGCGGTCAACGCCACGCCGGCGACCGCCGTCGGCAGCGCGAAGGGCACATCGACGATGGCATCGAACAGCCGCCGGCCTGGAAAGCGATACCGCACGAGCGCCCAGACGATGATGCTGCCCATCACGAGATTGACGCAGGCCGCCGCGAACGCAAGGCCGAAGGAGACGCGCAGCGCATTCAGGGTGCGGCGGCTGGTGAGGATATTCCAGAACTGCTCGGGGCTGAGCTCGAGCGATTTCAGGAACAGCCCGGCGAGCGGAATCAGGATAATGATGGACAGCCAGGACAGCGTCAGTCCCATCGTGAGACCGAAGCCCGGCAATGTCCGGCGTCTTGCTGCGAATACGCTCACCAGGCCCCCTGCTAAAAGCCCTTAAGACAGCGCCAGATCAGTTCTTGTAGATCTGGTCAAAGATGCCGCCGTCGGCGAAATGTTCCTTCTGCGCCTTGGTCCAACCACCGAAAACGTCGTCGATCGTAAATAGTTCGACCTTGGCGAAGGCGTTTTCGTTTTTCTTGGCGATCTCGGGATCGCGCGGGCGGTAGAAATTACGTGCGGCAATTTCCTGCCCTTCCTTGGTGTACCAGTACTGGAGATAGGCATCGGCGGCGTTGCGGGTGCCTTTTTTATCGGCAACCTTGTCGACGATGGTGACCGGCGGCTCGGCGAGGATCGACTGCGGCGGCGCCACGATCTCGAACTTGTTCGCGCCGAACTCCTTCAGCGCCAGGAACGCCTCGTTCTCCCAGGCGAGCAGCACGTCGCCGACGCCACGCTCGACGAAGGTGACGGTGGCGCCGCGCGCGCCGGTATCGAGCACCGGCACCTGCTGATAGAGCTTTCCGATGAACTCCTTGGCCTTTTCGGCCGAGCCGTACTTCTTCTGCGCAAAACCCCAGGCCGCCAGATAATTCCAGCGCGCCCCGCCCGACGTCTTCGGGTTCGGCGTGATCACGGCGACGCCCGGCTTGATCAGATCGTCCCAGTCCTTGATGGCCTTGGGATTGCCCTTGCGGACGAGGAAGACGATCGTCGAGGTGTAGGGTGATGAATTCTGCGGTAGCCGCTTCTGCCAATCGGCTGTGGTGAGGCCCTTGGCCGCGATGGCATCGATGTCATAGGCGAGCGCAAGGGTCACCACATCGGCCTGCAAGCCGTCGATCACCGCGCGCGCTTGCGAGCCGCTGCCGCCATGCGACTGCTTGATCTCGACGCTCTTGCCGGTCTCCTTCTGATAGGCATTCGCAAACGCCTTGTTGAATTCGCCATAGAGCTCGCGCGTCGGATCGTACGACACGTTCAACAGGTTGATATCAGCAGCGAGAGCCGAGCTTGCCAAGAAACCCGTCAAGACGAGGCCTGCAGCGAGCGGAACGATACGGCGCATCATGTCCATCTCCATTCACTTCGCTGACGTCGGTGTCAGCGAAGGCGTGCAGGCATAACTCGGGGCGAAACGCGCTTAAGTCAACGGAACCGGATTTTCTTGTTCGCTTCGTGGCAACGCGACTGTGCTACGAAGTCTTCATCGTGTGGATGCCGCATTCTGTCTTGGCCCGGCCGCGCCAGCGACCGGCGCGTGCGTCCTCGCCATCGGCCGTTCTGCTGGTGCAAGGCATACACCCAACCGACAGAAAACCGGAGGCGGCCAGTGGATGACGCGGCAATTTGGCGCGGACGAAGATCGCCTCGAGTTCCTCACGCGAGACGTTGGCGAAGGGGTTGAACTTCAACCGCGCGCCATCGTCTTCGACGACCGGAATGTCGGCCCGCGCATTGCCCTGGAAGCGCTTCCGGCCGTTGATCCAGGCCGCGAACGGCTTCAGCGCACGCGCCAGCGGTTCCACCTTGCGGATGCGGCAGCAGGCATCGGGATCGGAGAACCAGAGGTCGCGGTCGGGATCTTCGCGCGTCAGCGCTTCCTCTGCGGGCTTGATCGAGCGAACGTCCTTCAGGCCCAGCGTCGCGATCAAGGTATCGCGATAAGCGAGCGTCTCCTCGAACAGCCAGCCGGTGTCGAGGAAGATCACCGGGATCGCCGGGTCGACGTCGGCCATGACCTTCAGCAGCGTCGCCGATTCCGTGCCGAAGGACGACACCAGCGCAAGCCTTTCACGTCCAACCGTCTTCAGCGCCGCAGCGATGATCTCAGCGGGCGAAGCATCGCGCAGGGCGCGATCGAGCTCGTCCGCCGAAGGCAACGCAGAGACGGGCGAAACCTGCGGCGCGATCGCGTTCATGTGCCCACACCTTCGGAGTGGCGGAGCTGCATGCGCCGGTGCAAAGCCGTGATACGGCCGTCGCCGGTCGGCTGGTAGAACACCGAATAGCGCTTGGCGGTCTGCATGAAGGCTTCCGCGTCGGCCTGCTTCTTGACCTCGAAGGAATCGAAGCCGGCGCGCAGCATGAACACGAACTGGTCGCGCAGGATCTGGCCGGTGGCACGCAATTCGCCGCGGTAATTGTAGCGCTCGCGCAGCAGCCGCGCCTGGCTGTAGGCGCGGCCGTCGCGGAAGGTCGGGAACACCAGCGCGACGACGGCGATCTTGCCGAGATAAGGCACGAGCTCGGCGATATCGCGGCTGTTCGGCCAGATCACGCCGACCTTGCCGGCGCGTTTAAGCAAGCCTTCCGCTTCGCCGAGGAAGCGTTCGGCCGGCACCAGGATGTCGCCGCCCTCGGGCAGCGGCGTGTCGACGGTCAGCTTGGCGAAGCTGTCGTCGGCGATCTTTCCGCCGTTAACGAGTGGCATAGACGCGCTCCTTGAAGGGTTCGACGCCGAGACGCTTCACCGTGTCCATGAACAGCTCTTCGGGCCGCTCGCGCAGCGCCAGATAGGCTTCCACGACGTCCTCGATGACATCGGCGACTTCGTCGAATTTGACACCGGGTCCGATCAAGGTGCCCAGCGCGGCGTTCTCGTCGGCACGGCCGCCGATGGTGATCTGATAGACCTCCTCGCCGTTCTTCTCGACGCCGAGAATGCCGATATGGCCGACATGGTGATGGCCGCAGGCATTGATGCAGCCGGAGATGTTGATGTGGAGGCGGCCTATCAGGTTCGCGAGCTCGTGATTGGCGAAGCGCCGCGTCAATTCCTGCGCGATCGGAATCGAGCGCGCATTCGCCAGCGAGCAATAATCGAGCCCGGGGCAGGCGATGATGTCGGTGATCAGATTGACGTTCGGGGTCGCGAGCCCGAGCTTGTCGAGCGCCTTCCACAGCGCCGGCAGGTCCCGCTTGGCGACATGCGGCAGCGCCAGGTTCTGCTCGTGGCCGACGCGGACCTCACCGAAGGAATATTTGTCGGCGAGATCGGCGAGCGCATCCATCTGCTCGGCGGTGGCATCGCCCGGAGGCGCACCGATCGGCTTCAACGAGATCGTGACGATGGAGTAGCCCTGCACCTTGTGCGGGGCCACCGAGTTCTTGCGCCACGCTTCGAAGTCGGGATCGGCCGCAGCCTGACGCAGCTCGTCCGGCATGTGCGGCAGCTTCTCGTAAGAAGGATAGGTGAAGCGCGAGCGGATATCCTCGATCACCTCGTCGTCGATCTGGAGCGAGGAGTTGCGGATGTGCTGCCACTCCTCCTCGACCTCGCGGGAGAACTTCTCGATGCCGAGCTCGTGCACCAGGATCTTGATGCGTGCCTTGTAGATGTTGTCGCGCCGGCCGTACTGATTGTAGACGCGCAGGATCGCCTCGATGTAGCTGAGGATGTCGCGACCGTGCACGAAGTGCTTGATGGTCTTGGCGATGAACGGCGTGCGGCCGAGACCGCCGCCGACCAGCACCTCGAATCCGGTCTCGCCCTTCTCGTTCTTGATCAGCCTCAAGCCGATGTCGTGGATCTTGATCGCGGCCCGGTCGTGGTCCGACGCGGTGATCGCGATCTTGAACTTGCGCGGCAGGAACGAGAATTCCGGATGCAGCGTTGTGTGCTGGCGGATCAGCTCCGACCAGATGCGCGGATCCTCGATCTCGCCTGGCGCGACGCCGGCCCACTGGTCCGAGGTGACATTGCGCATGTTGTTGCCGGAAGTCTGCATCGCATGGATGCCGACCTTGGCGAGATCCTCCAGCGCATCCGGCAGCTCGGCGAGCTTGATCCAGTTGAACTGGATGTTCTGCCGCGTGGTGAAGTGGCCGTAGCCACGGTCATATTTGCGCGCGACATGGGCGAGCGCCCGCAACTGGTTCGTTGCCAGCGTCCCATACGGGATCGCGACGCGGAACATGTAGGCGTGCAGCTGCAGGTAGACGCCGTTCTGCAGGCGCAGGATCTTGAACTCATCCTCGGTGAGCTCGCCGGAGAGGCGCCGCTTCACCTGGTCGCGGAACTCCGAGACGCGCTCGTTGACGAGCGTGCGGTCGATTTCGTCGTAAGCGTACATAAGAAAGCGCCTTAAGCCTGGGCCGACTGTCCGATGGTCACACCGGTGCGGCGGATCTGTTCGCGCAGATTGCCGGGTTCGATCTTGCCGTCCGCGCCGACCTGCACCGGGGCGATATAGGGTCCGATCGCGCCGACGTCATCGGCGACGGACTCCGCAAGCAACGCCTTGGCCTCGTCGGAGTTGCGCACGATCGCAGCTTCGGAGAGGTCCGCAGACCAGCTCTTGGCGGCGGTGCGATACACCACGATGCCGTCCCAGGTCCGGTTGGCGGTCACGATCGAGGGGCCGGCGATCTTGATCTTCTTCTGTTCAAGCGGGGAGGTCATTCGGCTGCATCCAGGAGGTCAGAGATGATTTGCTTTGGAGATTGGCGGCGAAGCGAGCCGGCATGCCGGACCACCTCGCCGATGATGAGTATGGCGGGGCCGCCTTGGGTCCGCCGCACGAGTTCGGGCAGGTCGCGCAGCGTGCCGATCGCGCCTTGCGCGTCGGGACGCG
>NZ_JALBGZ010000479.1:0-5032 GCF_023006515.1 Bradyrhizobium sp. PRIMUS42 | reverse complement strand
GAGGTGAAGGCGCGGGTGCTGCCGCAGGTGCTGTGCGGCGAGAAGATCTCGGCGCTCGCGATCACCGAGCCGGGCGGCGGCTCCGATGTCGCGAACCTCCGCACAAGGGCACGGCGCGACGGCGATCACTACGTCGTGAGCGGCGAGAAGACCTTCATCACCTCAGGAATGCGCGCCGATTATCTGACCGTTGCGGTGCGTACCGGCGGCGATGGCGCTGGCGGCGTCAGCCTTCTCCTGATCGAAGGCGACACGCCCGGCCTGTCGCGAACCAAGCTCAAGAAGATGGGCTGGTGGGCCTCCGACACCGCGACGCTGCATTTCGACGGGTGTCGCGTACCCGCCACAAACCTGATCGGCGAGGAGGGGCAAGGCTTCAAGATCATCATGCAGAACTTCAACAGCGAGCGCATGGGCATGGCAGCAAGCTGCACCGCCTTCGCCCGGGTCTGCCTCGACGAGGCGGTCGCCTATGCCAAGGAGCGCAAGACCTTCGGCAAGCCGCTCGCGCAGCACCAGGTGATCCGCCACAAGATCGTCGATATGGCGCAGAAGGTCGCAGCGTCCCAGGCGATGCTGGAGCTGCTGGCCTGGCGGCTGGAGCAGGGCGAAAGCCCGGTCGCCGAAATCTGCATGATGAAGAACCAGGCGACGCAGACCATGGCGTTCTGCGCCTCGGAAGCCGTGCAGATCTTCGGCGGCGCCGGCTTCATGCGCGGCATCAAGGCCGAGCGTATCTACCGCGAGGTCAAGGTCAACGCCATTGGCGGCGGCACCGAGGAGATCATGAAGGATCTCGCCAGCCGGCAGATGGGGTTGTGACAACCGTCGTCCCGGGGCGCGCGGAGCGCGAACCCGGGACCTAGAGATGAGTCCTAACATATCGAGATTCCGGGTTCATCGCTTCGCGATGCCCCGGAATGACAGGAGTAAAATGCTGTTCACCGTCGACCACGACGACATCCGCCGCTCCCTGCAGAAATTCATCGCGAACGAGATCAATCCCCACGTCGATGAGTGGGAGAAGGCCGACATCTTCCCGGCGCACGAGCTGTTCAAGAAGATGGGCAGCCTCGGCTTCCTCGGCCTGAACAAGCCGGTCGAGTTCGGCGGCTCGGGCCTCGACTATTCCTATGCGCTGATGATGGCGGAGGAGCTGGGCGCGATCACCTGCGGCGGCGTGCCGATGGCGATCGGGGTGCAGACCGACATGGCGACCCCGGCGCTGGCGCGGTTCGGCTCGGACGAAGTGCGCCGCGAATTTCTGGCGCCCTCGATCTCGGGCGATTTCGTTGCCTGCATCGGCGTCTCCGAGCCGGGCGCAGGCTCCGACGTGGCCTCGATCAAGACGCAGGCGCGCTCCGACGGCGACGATTACGTCATCAACGGCGGCAAGATGTGGATCACCAACGGCACCCAGGCCGACTGGATTTGCCTGCTCGCCAACACCGGCGACGGACCCGTTCACCGCAACAAGTCGCTGATCTGCGTGCCCATGAAGAGCAAGGGCGTCACCGTGGCGCGCAAGCTCGACAAGATGGGCATGCGCTCCTCGGACACCGCGCAGATCTTCTTCGACAATGTCCGCGTGCCCAAGCGCAACCGGATCGGCGAGGAGGGCAAGGGCTTTACCTACCAGATGATCCAGTTCCAGGAGGAGCGGCTCTGGGGCGCGGCGGCCTGCCTGAAGGCGCATGAATACATCATCGATCAGACCATCGAATACACCCGCAATCGCAAGGCTTTTGGCCAGAGCATCCTCGATAACCAGGTCGTGCACTTCAAGCTGGCGGAGATGCAGACCGAGGTCGAGCTGTTGCGCGCGCTGATCTATCGCGCCGCCGAGCAGCTGGTCGCCGGCGAGGACGTGACCCGGCTTGCGACCATGGCCAAGCTGAAGGCCGGCCGGCTTGGCCGCGAGCTCACCGACGCCTGCTTGCAATATTGGGGTGGAATGGGCTTTACCAACGAGACGCCGGTCAGCCGCGCCTATCGCGACAGCCGCCTGACCTCGATCGGCGGCGGCGCCGACGAGGTCATGCTGATGGTCCTGTGCAAGATGATGGGCACGCTGCCGGGTAGCAAAGGGAATGCATCATGATCACGCTCTATCATTGCGAGGCTGCGCGCTCGTTCCGTCCGCTCTGGATGCTGGAGGAGATGGGGCTGCCCTATGAACTGAAGATGCTGCCGTTCCCGCCTCGGGTTTTCGCCAAGGAATATCTCGCACTCAATCCGCTCGGCACGATTCCCTTCATGGTCGACGGCGAGACGAAGATGACGGAGTCCTCCGGCATCTGCCACTATCTCGGCATCAAATATGGTCCGACGCCTTTGATGGTCGGCCCGGAGGACCCCGCCTACGGCGCCTTTCTGAACTGGATGTATTTCAGCGACGCCACATTAACCTTCCCGCAAACGCTGGTGCTCCGCTACAGCCAGCACGAGCCGGATCAGCGGGACAACAAGGTCGTGGGCGACTATGCGAAATGGTTCCTGGGGCGGCTGCGCGCCGTTGAGGCAGCGACGGCAAATGCCGATACATTGTGCGCGGGCCGCTTCACCGCGGCCGATATCGTGATCGGTTACGCGCTCCGGCTCGCTGGAACCACCGGGCTGGCGAAGGATTTCGGGCCAAATGTCGCAGCCTATTGGGCGCGATTGCAGCAGCGCGACGGCTTCAAGCGTGCCGTTGCTGCGGAGCAAAAGGCCGGCATCGAGCAGAATGTTGCGTCTCGCGTGAGGGCGTAGATTGCTTGCGTCATTCCGGGGCGATGCGCAGCATCGAACCCGGAAGTTCGAGGTTCCGGGCGGTCCTGCAGACCGCCGCGGAATGACGGCGCTTGTTTTCATGACAGCGCTATCCCGTCGTGACAGCGGCCAAATTTCCGCTAAGGTGACCCCCGTCCGCAGCGGCCAGAGAGCCGCGCGAGGAGGATCCCAATGGAAGATAAAGGTCGCGAATCCGACCATCTGATGCTGATCACGCCGGAGCGGGTATTCTATGCCGGCCTGCTCGGCCGCCCTCGCAAGCGGACCCCCGGCTGCTGCCATGTCTATGTTGCGGTGAAGGGCAGCCTGCACCTGACGATTGACGATGTCCACACGTCGGACGAATTGATCGTGACCCTGCCGAACCAGCGGCACACCATCGCCAGTGACTATCGCAGCGTCATCAGCGTGACGCTGGAGCCGGAAAGCATGCCGGATGGCATGATCGAAGTCCTGGCCGAGCGGTTGCGTGGTCCGGACAAGGCCGCCTATGCCCGCAAGATCCTGGCCGCCTACGCGTTGCTGCGTCAGCGCCGCTATGGCGACATCACGACCGCTGAGTTCGACCAGATGTGCTTTGGCGAGGCGATGCCGCGCCGCGAGCTCGACCCGAGGGTGACCCGCGCCGTCGCCCGCATCGGGCGTTTCTCCGGCGAACCGGTGACGGCCGACACCTGCGCGGCGGAAGCAGGGCTCTCGGCTTCGCGCTTCCTGCATCTGTTCAAGGAAGAGACCGGCATCTCCTTCCGCTCCTTCCGCGCCTGGAAGCGTGCGCGCCATTTGCTGCACTTCGCCAACCAGGACCTCAACCTCGCCCATCTCGCGCAGGATATCGGCTATCCCGATTCCACGCATTTCAGCCACTCGATCCGCCGCTTCTACGGATTGAAGCCGCGCGCGATCTTCGTCGGCTCACGCGACCTTGCGATCTACCGCAGCACCGAGACGGTGCGGCTCGCGGAGGCGAGCTAGCACCGCTCTCGTAGCTCCCGTAGGGTGGGCAAAGCGAAGCGTGCCCACCATTTCCTTAACGGCGAGACGTGGTGGGCACGGCGCAAGGGCGCCTTTGCCCACCCTACGAAAGCTCGCCCTTCTTCAGCTTCTCCGCGCAAGAAGCCGCATGCCACCCATCACATGATCGCAATCGTTGACTTCTCAACGTGCGAGACATTTTTGGCATGAGCGACAAGGCCGTCATCACCTGCGCGCTGAACGGCGTGCTCACCGACCCGAAGCAGCACAACGTGCCCGTGACGCCCGAAGAGATGGCGCGGGAGGCCAAGGCTGCGTTCGATGCCGGCGCGTCCATCATGCACATTCATCTGCGCCAGCAGGCGCCGAACAAGGGGCACCTGCCGTCCTGGGAGGTAGCGGTGAGCAAGGAGATCCAGCAGGCGATCCGCGAGGCCTGCCCCGGCGTCATCATCAACCACACAACGGGCGTGTCAGGGCCGAATTACAAAGGCGCGCTTGATTGCGTCCGCGAGACCAAGCCCGAGATCGCCGCCTGCAACGCCGGCTCATTGAATTACCTGAAGGTCAAGGCCGACAATACCTGGGCCTGGCCGCCGATGATGTTCGACAACGCGGTCGAGAAGGTGAAGGACTATCTCGACGTCATGAACGAGGTCGGCACCATCCCCGAGTTCGAGTGTTTCGACGTCGGCATCGTCCGCTGCGTCGGCATGTACCGCCAGGTCGGCATGTACAATGGGCCGCTCGAATATAATTTTGTGATGGGCGTTGCTTCGGGAATGCCGTCGGATCCGGAGTTGCTCCCGATCCTGATCAAGCTGAAGCGACCCGAGGCCCATTTCCAGGTCACCGCCATCGGACGCGAGGAGATCTGGCCGCTGCACCAACGCTGCGCCGAGCTCGGCGGCCATTTGCGCACCGGTCTCGAAGACGCCTTCTATCTCGCCGACGGCAAGAAGGTGACGTCGAACGGCCAGCTGATCGAAGCCATCGCGGCCTGTGCCCGCCGCGCCGGCCGCGAGATCGCGAGCCCGGCCGAGGCGCGGAAGATCTTTGGGACGAATCGCTGAGTATCCCCGTCGTTCCGGGGCGATGCGCAGCATCGAACCCGGAACCTCGAGATTCCGGGTTCACGCTCCGCGTGCTCCGGAATGACGATCAAGGTCTGTCATGTCCATTCTCGAAAACACCATCTCCCCCGGCAGCGCCGCCTACCAGGCCAACCGCGACGGCATGCTCGGCCTGATCGACCGCATGCGCGCGCTGGAAGAGCGCACGCGTGCGG
>NZ_JALBGZ010000478.1:0-5053 GCF_023006515.1 Bradyrhizobium sp. PRIMUS42 | reverse complement strand
AACCGGCCAGACACCTCGCTTGATCAGCGCGCGCTCGCGACGGAAGCTCGGCGGCGCGAGCGCGATGATGCCTTTCCTGCCGGCCGGGACCTTCATGGCCGGCGCCTTGGCCCCCTTCGAAGGCGCTGCCTTCCTGGCGGCGTCCTGCTTTGGCGCGTCTTTGGCCGGCTTCTTGGCCGACGTCTTGGCGGACTTGTCCCGAATCATGGCCGGGATCGTGCGCAAGCGGCCCGGCCTGCGCAACCGGGAACCCGGGACAATTCCCGTTATTCAGGTTGGCCTACTCCGCCAGATGCACCCGCCGGTCCTCGCCGACATCGATGCCGGGCGCGACCACGACCTCCCAGGGATGGCCGTCGGGGTCAGCGAAATAGCCGGAATAACCGCCGTAATCGGTCTCGTGCGTGGCCTTCACCAGCTTCGCCCCCTTGCCGAGGGCGAAGGCCATCACCGCATCGACCTCGTCCCGTGTCCGACAGTTCCAGGCGATCGTCATGCCGCGAAAGGCCGTCGGCCTCGGATGGTCCGGCAACGCGGCATCCGCCGCGAGCCGCCCCCACGGAAACAGCGCGAGCACCGGACCGCCGGTATCGTAGAACGCGACGGCCTCTCCGGTCGCCTTCAGCCGGCGCGAGAAGCCGAGCGCATCGTAAAAGGCGATGCTGGCGCGGATGTCACTCACACCGAGCGTGATGACGGTGAGCCGTGGCAACGGGGCCTGGAGTTGCTTGCTCATGCGACGCCTCTTCCACTCCCGGTCAGAACAGGCTGAGCTGATCGCCGTTCCGCTTCGGCCGCGCAAAGTGATCCGTCGTCAGCTTTGAGCGCCGCTTGTTGAGGCCTAGCCTGTCGCAGGCAATCTCGAAGCGGCGGCCGATGGTCCAGGCCATCGGTCCCGTGCCCTTCATCCGCTCGCCCCATTTCGCATCGTAGTCACGCCCGCCGCGCATGTCGCGGATCAAGGTGAAGACGTGGCGATAGCGGTCCGGATAGTTCGCCATCAGCCATTCGCGGAAGAGATCACGCACCTCCAGCGGCAGCCGCAGCAGCACATAGGAGGCTTCCTTGACGCCGGCATGGGCGGCGGCATCGAGAATGCGCTCGATCTCGGAATCGTTCAGCGCGGGGATCACGGGCGCGACCATCACGGTGGTCGGAATGCCGGCGTCCGAGAGCTGCTTCAGCGCCTCCAGTCGCTTCGGCGGCGTCGAGGCCCGCGGCTCCATGGAGCGCGCCAGTTTTGGATCGAGCGAGGTGACCGAGATCGCGACCTTGGCGAGATTGCGCTTTGCCATGCGCGCGAGAATGTCGATGTCGCGCACCACCAGCGCGGATTTGGTGACGATGCCGACAGGATGACCGGCGCGTTCCAACACCTCGAGGATGCCGCGCATGATCTTCCGCTCGCGCTCGATCGGCTGATAGGGATCGGTGTTGGTGCCGATCGCGATCATCCGCGGCTCATAGCCGGTCGCGGCGAGCTCCTTCTCGAGCAGCGCGGGCGCCTCAGGTTTCACAAACAGCTTCGATTCGAAATCAAGCCCCGGCGACAGGCCGAGATAGGCATGAGTCGGCCGGGCAAAGCAGTAGACACAGCCGTGCTCGCAACCGCGATAGGGATTGATCGAGCGGTCGAAGCCGATATCGGGTGAGTCGTTGCGGGTGATCACCTTGCGCGAGGTATCGACCCCCACACTGGTCTTGAACGGCGGCAGCTCTTCCAGGCTCTGCCAGCCGTCGTCGAACGCGACGCGCGCCTCGGCCTCAAAGCGGCCGCTTGCATTCGACTGCGCACCCCGCCCTCTCCGGCGCGCGCGGTCGATGGCGACGCCGAGCTCTGGAAAATCGGCGGGAAAATCAGAGTCCGCACCCGCCGGCTCGGAGGGCGCCGTGACCGGCGGGTGCTTGAGAGCATGAGAGGATGCTGCTGGACTCATGAAGCCAAGATAGCACGCCAAAGGAACAAATCAAGAACGCAAACGAAAAACTGAAAAACAACCCCATGCAAAGGTGCCGCCCAAATTTCGGGCGTGGTCCTTTTGACCTCACGCAACACGCCCGTCATGGCGATTTCGTTTGATGCCGGTCAGGGATCAATCGCCGCGGAACAATGTTGGTGACGATCGCCGGGTGAAGGTCAGCAGGAACATGACAAAGCAACAACAATCGGCC
Source organism: Bradyrhizobium sp. PRIMUS42 (assembly GCF_023006515.1). Lineage (NCBI taxonomy): Bacteria > Pseudomonadati > Pseudomonadota > Alphaproteobacteria > Hyphomicrobiales > Nitrobacteraceae > Bradyrhizobium > Bradyrhizobium sp. PRIMUS42. The sequence continues at coordinate 2,881 of NZ_JALBGZ010000478.1, read as the reverse complement.
TCAGCGAGCAGCGACCTCGATCTCCTTGACCGCTACTGGCGCGCCGCGAACTACCTCTCCGTCGGGCAAATTTACCTACTGGACAATCCCCTGCTGCGCGAGCCCTTGCGCCCCGAGCACATCAAGCCGCGTTTGCTCGGCCATTGGGGCACGACGCCAGGCCTGAACTTCATCTACGCCCACCTCAACCGCGTCATTCGCGCGCTTGATGTCAGCGTGCTCTATGTCTGCGGCCCCGGCCATGGCGGGCCGGGCATGGTCGCCAACACCTATCTGGAAGGCAGCTACAGCGAGATCTATCCCGACATCGCGCGTGATGGGGACGGAATGCGCAAGCTTTTCAGGCAGTTCTCCTTCCCCGGCGGCATTCCGAGCCACGCGGCGCCGGAAACGCCGGGCTCTATCCACGAAGGCGGCGAGCTCGGCTACGCGCTGGTGCATGCCTATGGCGCGGCGCTGGACAATCCTGATTTGATCGTTGCCTGCGTGGTCGGCGACGGCGAAGCCGAAACCGGTCCGCTCGCTGCGTCCTGGCACTCCAACAAATTCCTGAACCCCGCCCATGACGGCGCGGTGCTGCCGATCCTGCATCTCAACGGCTACAAGATCGCCAATCCGACCGTGCTCGGGCGAATGCCCGACAGCGAGATCCGCGATCTCTTCCGCGGGTTCGGTCACGAGCCGCTGTTCGTCGAAGGCGACGATCCCAAATTGATGCACCAGGCCATGGCGGACGCACTCGACGTCGCGCTCGCCAGCATTCGCTCGATCCAGCAGCATGCAAGGGACGGCCGCAAGGCACTCGAACGGCCGCGCTGGCCGATGATCGTGCTGCGCAGCCCGAAGGGTTGGACCGGTCCGAAAGAGGTCGACGGCAAGAAGGTCGAGGGCTTTTGGCGCGCGCATCAGGTCCCCGTCGCAGGCTGCCGTGAAAATCCGGCACATCTCAAAGTGCTCGAAGATTGGATGCGCAGCTACGAGCCGGAAAAACTGTTCGACGCGAGCGGTGCCCTCATCCCCGAGCTTCACGCGCTCGCGCCCGAAGGCCTCCGCCGCATGGGCGCCAATCCGCATGCCAATGGCGGCCTCCTGAAGAAAGAGCTGAAGCTACCGGACTTCCGCAACTTCGCGATCGAAGTGCCGCAGCCCGGCGGCGTGATGGCCGAAGCGACGCGCGAGCTCGGCAAATTTCTGCGCGATGTCATCCGCCTCAACGCGAAGGAACGCAACTTCCGCATCATGGGCCCGGACGAGACCGCGTCAAACCGTCTGGACGCGGTGTTCGAGGAGACTGAACGCGTCTGGATGGAGCCGATCGAACCTTACGACGTGCACCTCGCGCAGGACGGTCGCGTGATGGAGGTGCTGAGCGAGCATCTCTGCCAGGGCTGGCTCGAGGGCTATCTGCTCACCGGCAGGCACGGCTTCTTCTCGTGTTACGAGGCCTTCATCCACATCGTCGATTCCATGTTCAACCAGCATGCCAAATGGCTGAAGGTCACGCGCGAGCTGCCGTGGCGGCGGCCGATCGCCTCGCTCAATTACCTCTTGACCTCGCATGTCTGGCGTCAGGACCATAACGGCTTCAGCCATCAGGACCCCGGCTTCGTCGATCTCGTCGCCAACAAGAAGGCCGATATCGTCCGCATCTACTTCCCGCCTGATGCCAACACGCTGCTGTGGATCGCCGACCATTGCCTGCGCACCTACAATCGCATCAACGTGATCGTCGCCGGCAAGCAGCCGGCGCCGCAATGGCTGTCGATGCAGGAAGCGGCCACGCATTGCGATGCCGGCATCGGCATCTGGACCTGGGCGGGGACGGAAGATGCAGGCCGGGAACCCGACGTGGTCATGGCCTGCGCCGGCGACGTGCCGACGCTGGAGACGCTCGCCGCCGTCGACCTGCTGCGAAAGGCGCTGCCGGACTTGAAGATCCGTGTCGTCAACGTCGTCGACCTGATGACCCTGCAGCCGAAGGATCAGCATCCGCACGGCCTGTCCGACCGCAACTTCGACAGCCTGTTCACATCGGACAAGCCTGTCATCTTCGCCTATCACGGCTATCCGTACCTGATCCACCGGCTGACCTATAACCGCACCAACCATGCCGGCATGCATGTGCGCGGTTTTGCCGAGGAAGGCACCACGACGACGCCGTTCGACATGGTCGTGCTCAACGAGCTCGACCGCTACCACCTCGCGATCGAGGCAATCGAACGCGTGCCCGGGCTCGCGGCCAAAGCGGCGCAGGCCAAGCAGCAATTCCGCGACAAGCTGATCGAGCATTCGCGCTATGTGCGCGAGCACGGCGAGGACATGCCCGAGGTCCAGGACTGGGTCTGGCCCAACAGTTCTGGCGGCAACACCCCGACTGAGGCCGGCGACTAGCCATGTCGGACACGGTCCTCGTCCTCAACTCGGGATCGTCGAGCATCAAGTTCGGCCTGTTCGATATCTCGGCTGCCGAACCCAACCTGCTTTGCAAGGGCCTGCTCGACGAGCACGAGGCAAAACCTGGGCTCGTGGTGAGAAGCCCCGCGGGCGAAAATTTGTTCGAGACGCGAAGAGAAGCGGCGGACGCCGACGGCGGCCATCTGTTCGCCGACGTGCTGACCTTCATCGAGGACCGGTTCGGCGAAGGCAGCCTTCGCGCCGTCGGCCACCGCATCGTTCACGGCGGGCCCCATTATTCAGACCCGGTCACACTGACGCACGACGTCACAGCGAAGCTGGAGGGATTGACGCCGCTGGCCCCGCTGCACCAGCCGCGATGCCTCGCGCCGGTTCGTAGGTTCACCGCGATCCGGCCTGCGCTGACGCAGATCGCGTGCTTCGACACAGCCTTCCACCACGGCCTCGCGCCGCCCGCGAGCCGCTT